>CAZDKB010000080.1:659-12210 GCA_964505885.1 uncultured Flavobacterium sp. | reverse complement strand
ATTGATCGATATAGGGGGTGGTACAACGGATTTAGCCATTTTCAAAGACGGGATCATTCGACATACGGCTGTTATTCCTTTTGGAGGTAATGTAATTACAGAAGACATAAAAGAGGGATGTTCTATCATTGAAAAGCAGGCTGAATTATTGAAAATCAAATTTGGATCTGCATGGCCGGGAGAGAATAAGGACACAGAGATTGTTTCGATTCCTGGGTTGCGTGGTAGAGAGCCAAAAGAGATCACACTAAAGAACTTGTCTAAGATCATTCATGCAAGAGTTCATGAGATCATTGAACATGTTTACTTAGAGATAAAAAACTACGGTCACGAGACCCAAAAAGGAAAACTAATAGCTGGAATCGTTCTAACTGGGGGAGGTTCTCAATTGAAGCATTTAAGACAGTTAGTAGAATACATTACTGGAATGGATGCTAGAATTGGATATCCTAACGAACATTTGGCCGGAGATTCTGATGATTCTCTTTCCAGTCCTTCATATGCTACCGCAGTTGGATTATTGATGGAAGGCTTAGATCATCATGCAAAAGAAGAAAAATTAGCACAAGAAGAGGAGGAAGCTGTTGAAGAAGAAGCTTCAACAGAAGATTCAGTGGTAGAGGAGCCACCGAAGAAGAAAAAGAAAACTTTCTTTGAGAAGTTTACAGACGGATTAAAGGAATTTTTAGATAACGCAGAATAAGAACTTAAAAGAACAAATAATAAAAACAATAGAAAGGTTATTATGAGCTCAGATTTCGATAACATTTTATTTGACATGCCAAAGTCCCAATCCAATGCTATTAAGGTAATTGGAGTTGGTGGTGGAGGTAGCAACGCAGTAAATCACATGTTCACACAAAACATTCGTGGAGTGGATTTTGTGATTTGCAACACAGACGCACAAGCACTGGAAAATAGTCCTATCCCCAATAAGATCCAGTTAGGTGCCAACTTAACCTCCGGTTTGGGCGCTGGAGCAAATCCTGAAGTTGGTGCTCAAGCAGCAAAAGAAAGTATGCAAGAGATTCAGCAGATGTTGAATACCCAGACCAAAATGGTATTTATTACTGCTGGAATGGGTGGTGGTACTGGAACTGGAGCTGCACCAATTATTGCTAAAATTGCTAAGGATATGGACATTCTAACTGTAGGAATTGTTACCATGCCTTTTCAATTTGAGGGTAGAATGCGATCGAAGCAAGCACAACTTGGTATCGATGCATTGCGCAATAATGTAGATTCTCTTATTGTAATCAACAATAATAAGTTAAGAGAGGTTTATGGAAATCTTGGATTTAAAGCTGGATTCTCTAAAGCTGATGAAGTGTTATCTACGGCTGCAAGAGGTATTGCAGAGGTAATTACCCATCACTATAAGCAGAATATCGACTTACATGATGCTAAAACTGTTCTTTCAAATAGTGGAACGGCAATCATGGGATCGGCAAGAGAAGAAGGAACCAATAGAGCAAAGAACGCCATTATCAAGGCCTTGGATTCTCCTTTGTTAAATGATAATAAGATCTCTGGTGCAAAGAATGTATTGTTATTGATCGTTTCTGGAACCAATGAAGTAACCTTAGATGAGATCGGTGAGATCAATGATTATATTCAAACAGAAGCGGGTTATGATGCCAATATCATTATGGGTATTGGAGAGGATGAAGAACTTGCAGATGCGATCTCTGTAACAGTTGTAGCAACTGGATTTGCTGCTGATCAACAAAACAATATTACGAACACAGAGACCAAGAAGATCGTTCATACATTAGAGGATGACCAAAAAGCGACTTATGATTTTTCTAATGATAAAGCGGTGAGTAGAGCTCCAGTCTTGGATGAGCCTATTTCGAAACCAGAACAAAAAATCGTACATGTTTTAGAAGAAGATGAAGATGAGACGATCATGAAATCTACTTCAGGGTTAATTGCAACGACAAAGGACATCATGAATATGGATGTTGTTTACGAAGAGATCGTTGTTGAAGAAGTTTCTGAAGATGATTTCGTAATCACAGACATGACCCCTAAGGCAGAGGTACCAGTTCAAATTGAAGAAGAGATTTCAGAAGATCTGTTATTCGATCTTCCTTTAAATTCTTACGAAGAAATTAAACCTATCGAAGAAGAGCCGAAAACATTGTTTGAGCTTACTGAGGATATTTTAAATATGGAAGTTAAAGATCCTATTCAAGTTGTAGCCAAAGAAGAGCAAGTCGTTGAAAAGAGATATACCTTAGAAGATTTTGATGTTCAGCCAACTATAAGCAAGAGCTCTTCACTGGATACAAAAGATGAAGAGGTTGCTGAAGACGAGGAAGCTTTTCAATTCGAATTGAAATCAGCTACTCCTCAAGATGAGATCAATGAGATCGAAACAGAAAGTGAAGAAGTTTCTCCTTTGAGCTTGACGATTGCAGAATTGCAGAAAAGAGCGGAAGAGAGACGTCAGAAGATGAAAGGATTCAATTATAAGTTTACCGATCAAGTAAATAAGAATATTGATGAAATCGAGCGTCAGCCTGCTTATAAGAGAATGGGAGTGGATTTGGATGAAACAGATGCTGCCATTAGTAAATCGAAAACGACCTTATCAACAGATGATAATAACGATATCCAATTAAGATCAAATAACTCTTTCTTACATGATAATGTAGATTAGTCCTGAATCAAGTTCAGGGTCTATATTGCTGTAAAAGAAGATTTTGACCCCTAACCTATAAAACCGTGTTCGAGATTGTTGAATGCGGTTTTTCTTTTCGTTAAAAATTCCTTAAAGAATCATGTTTTTGTAACAAAGTTTTTATTTGCCCGTCTATAAAGTATAAAACATAAATAAAAACTTAAATTAAAAATCATGAAATCAACAGCCCATCCACGAGTCATCGAAAGAGGTATTTTAACGTCTGCTTATAAAGAAGAAATCAGACAAAGCATCCGTACAATGAAATCAGATTCATTGTCAAGAATTAAAAACTCTTTCCTTAGCCAAAACGATAAATTGCACAGTCAAACTGCATCAATCTTACGCGTATCTCTATTCACTTTGGCTTTAGTATTTATCTTACTATAGTAGTTCCTAACGAAGTACTTTTTTTATCCTGCTAATAGCTTCTCTGAGTTGTTCTTCAGAGGCAGCATAGGACATTCGTATGCAGTTAGGAGCTCCAAAGGCATCACCTGTAACAGTTGCGACATTCGCTTCTTCTAATAAAAACATAGAGAAGTCGCTAGCATTGTTAATGGTTCTACCTTGAGTCTTTCCGAAGAAGGAAGATATGTCTGGGAAAATGTAAAAAGCTCCTTCTGGAACGTTCAATGTGAATCCATCGATCTCACCTAGTAGCTCTAGTACCATATCTCTTCGAGTTTTAAATTCGTCGACCATGTATTGTACTTTACTAACAGGAGCAAGAACAGCTGTAATAGCAGCTCTTTGAGCGATACAATTGGTTCCTGAAGTAACTTGTCCTTGCATTTTCGTACAAGCTTTAGCAATCCAACTTGGAGCACCGATATATCCAATTCTCCATCCGGTCATAGCAAATGCCTTCGCTAATCCGTTTACAGTGATAGTTCTGTCATAGATGCTTTCAACAGCTGCAAAACTAAAAGGTTTAGTTCCGTAATTGATGTGTTCATATATCTCATCAGATAAAATATAGATATCTGGATAGTTCTCTAGAACTTTTGCCAATGCTCTTACTTCAGACTCTGAATAGATCGTTCCGCTTGGATTGTTCGGAGAGTTAAAAAACACCATTTTCGTTTTTGGCGTAATAGAAGCCTCTAATTGCTCTGGTGTTATTTTGAAGTCAGTTTCAATAGTTGATGGAATCTCAACATAAGTTGCTTCACATAAAGTAGCAATTGCTGAATAACTAACCCAATAAGGTGCAGGTAATAACACTTCATCACCCGGATTTAAGAGAACTTGCGCGACATTCGCAATAGACTGCTTTGCACCTGTAGAAACTACAATTTGATTCGGTTGATAATCTAAATTATTGTCTCTTTTGAATTTAGTGCAAATCGCCTCTTTTAATTCACCATAACCATCAACAGGTGTGTATGAATTATAATCTTGATTGATCGCTTCGATCGCTGCATCTTTGATAAAATCAGGAGTATTAAAGTCGGGTTCACCCAAACTTAAACTGATAATATCCTTTCCTTGTCCTTTTAATTCACGTGCTTTTGCAGCCATAGCCAGTGTCTGAGAAACCGGTAAGCTGTTAATTCTGTCCGATAATGGGTGTGCCATTTCTTTATGCCATTTGTGGGTTTTTACCAAGATTGCCAAGATGTCTAAAATGTTCTATAATGGCTTTTCTGGTAGTTTCATACTCATTATAAGGAAGGTTAAACTCCTTCGCTGTTTGCTTTACAATTTTAGCTAATTTTTTATAATGAATATGAGAAATGTGCGGAAAAATATGATGTTCAACTTGATGATTTAATCCACCCGTAAAAAAGTTAATAAACCAGTTCTTAGGAGCAAAGTTTGAAGTGGTATATAATTGGTGTACCGCCCAAGTGTGTTCTAGATTTCCTTCCTTATCTGGCACAGGCATTTCTGTATTAGGTACAATATGTGCCAACTGGAATACGAGACTCAAGATCATTCCCGCCACATAGTGCATTACAAAGAACCCTATCAAAACCTTCCACCATGCTACATCCATTACAGCAATAGGTAATACGATCCAAACGGCGTAATATAAAATCTTTGTCAGTACTAGTTTCACCCATTCGGCAGTTGGATTTGGAAATTTTCCATAAGATAATTTACGCTTTAGATAGCGGTGCATCTGTTTCCAATCTGTAGTTACAGCCCAGTTTAGAGTTAACAAACCATAAAGGAAGATTGAATAATATTTTTGAAGTTTATGAATCTTGAACCACTTTGCATGTTGTGAAAAACGGATCACACGTCCGGCATCGATATCTTCGTCGTGATCTTGAATATTGGTAAAGGTATGGTGTAATACATTGTGCTGTACCTTCCAGTTGAAAACATTTCCAGCCAATAAATACATACTAGATCCCATCAATTTATTTACCCACTTTCTACTAGAAAAAGATTCATGATTGCTATCGTGCATCACATTCATACCAACTCCAGCCATTCCAACTCCAATGATTCCAGCTAGAATTAGTTGAAGCCAATTAGGCATTGAGACAGTTAATAAAAGAATGAAAGGAGTCAAATAGATGGTAAACATGATTCCTGCTTTTGTATACAGTTTCCAATTACCCGTTCTTTTAAGATTATTTTCTTTAAAGTAGGAATTCACCCTCTTATTGAGCGTTCTAAAAAACTTCGCCTTATCTATCCTCGAAAAATTTACTGTCTTCATATTGGGGAACTAAGTTAAACCACAAAAATACGTCTTTTTCATAGATTATTTAGAATCATGAACGATGCTTTTTTTAATGAATTGTATGCTCGATTCGTTATTTTTGCATCAATATACAACTATGGAACTTATACTCAAATACTTCCCAGAAATATCCGATGTTCAACAAGAACAGTTCTCGAAATTACAAGATCTTTATCAAGACTGGAACCTAAAGATTAATGTGGTTTCAAGAAAGGATATAGATGAACTTTACCTAAGACATGTTCTGCATTCTTTGGGAATTGCAAAGGTTATGGAGTTTAATGCCGGTTCTAATATAATGGATGTAGGGACAGGAGGAGGATTCCCTGGAATTCCATTAGCGATCTTATTTCCAGAGACAAATTTTCACTTAGTAGATAGTATTGGAAAGAAGATTAAGGTGGTGAATGAAGTAGTTCAAGGTTTAGGTTTAGAAAATGTAAGAACTACCCATGGTAGAGTAGAAGAGGTTAAAGAGGAATACGATTTTATAGTGAGTAGAGCTGTGGCACAAATGGAAACCTTTGTTCGCTGGACAAAGAATAAGATTGCTAAAAAAGCAACTCATCCTTTGAAGAACGGGATTCTATATTTAAAAGGTGGAGATTTGAGCGAAGAGCTAAAGAATTTTCCAAAAGCGACTATTTACGATCTTCCTTCATTTTTTGAAGAAGACTTCTTTGAAACGAAAAAAGTAGTTCATTTACCCCTTAAGTACAAAGGAAAGAGCTAGTCTTAATTCTTGTATAATACAACCATTGATGTAGCCGGAATTCTAAGCATGCCCGGAGGAGCTGTATAACCTTTGTCATTAGAAAATCGATCATTGTAAACAGCAATATTCCACAGACCAGGTTCCAAAACGAACTTTTTTACTTCAGGATTGGCATTATAGATTACATATATGGTCTTCCAAGAATCTCCATTAGCGTTATTTTTTATTTGGTAGCTTACAATTCCATCTTCAACTCTTTTAAACTCCAGATTATTTCTAACATCTTCCGCCGAAGTCATACGAAATCCGGGATGGTCCTTTCTGAGTTTGATCAAGTTTCGATAATACTCAAAAACCTCTTTGTATTTCACTTTTCTATTCCAGTCGATTTGATTCACAGAATCTGGTGATTTGTAAGAATTATGCTCTTCATTTTTCGTTCTAAGCATTTCAGAACCTGCATGCAAAAAGGAAGTTCCTTGAGAGGTAAGAACAACTGCAGTGGCCAATTTGTTCATTTTGATTCGATCCGATTCTTTTGCATCTCTTTTTGAAACTTGTAGCTTGTCGTAAATTGTATGATTATCATGACAAGAAACATACGATATTGCCTGCCAAGGTTCGTTAGCCCAAGGTCCTTTAGAGTAATTCACTTTAGAGTAATCAATTTGTGGGTGTTGTATGGATCCAACAACTCCGAACTTTACAGATTCCTGCATTCCTATTGCTCCACTCACAAAACCTGTGCTTTCATCTTCAAATACAGAACCTTTCAATCCATCTCTAATATCATCGCTAAAGGCAGAAATTTGTGGCATTTGTAGAATGTGTTTCTTCAGGGCGCGTTTTTCTTCTGGAAGGGGTGAGTCTCCTGCGGTCCATCCTTCACCATAAACAAAGATGTTTGGATTGATCTCTTTTACTGTAGTGGCAACTTTATTCATGGTTTCAATATCATGAATTCCCATAAGATCAAATCGGAACCCGTCTAGATGATATTCTTCCGCCCAATATTTCACAGATTCTAAAATGAACTTTTGTGTCATAGGTCGGTCTGAGGAAGTTTCATTTCCACAGGCAGCCGCATCAGAATAACTTCCATCTTCTCTAAACCGGTAATAATAATCTGGATTTTCAAGATTGAAATTTGACTTCTCTGTTCTTCCGGTATGATTATAAACAACGTCTAGAATGACTCCAATTCCGTTATCGTGAAATGTCTTGATCATTTGTTTGAATTCTGTTATACGAACTTCAGCATCAAACGGATTGGTAGAAAAAGATCCTTCTGGAACATTATAGTTTTGTGGATCATAGCCCCAGTTGAATTGCGGTTTGTCTAAATTCGTTTCATCGATTGAGTAATGATCATAGGTAGGTAATAAATGAACATGAGTGATTCCCAACTCTTTCATATGATCTATGGCTGTGCTTACATTTTGAGTACTTTTTGTTCCCTTCTCAATCAGCCCTAAATATTTGCCAGGGTATGAAGATCCTGCATCGGGATGTATGGTCAGATCTCTTATATGAAGTTCATAAATAATAGCTTCATTAGGGTATTTAAGTTCGGGACCTTTATCAGTTTCCCATCCATATGGATTGGTGCTTTCTAAATCCAAAACCATGGCTCGTTTTCCATTCACACCCACAGCCTGAGCATAAGTTCCTGGAGTTTCGTCTAACCATCTATCTTCAACTTGAACTTGATACGTGTAATAAGTTCCATTTAGGTCGCCCATGATTTCTTTGGTCCAGAGTCCGTTGGCATCCGGATTTAATTTATGTGTTGCAGTGCTCTCACCACCATGACCTTCTTCGTAAAAATTGAGTTTTACTTCCTGAGCAGTTGGAGACCAAATCTTAAAAATTGTTCTTTCTTTTGAGTAATCCAACCACAAAGACTCTTCTGTCGTTGGAAAATCATCTAAGGATTGAAAACTGGTTTTTCTTTGAGAACAGGAAAGGATCATAAGGCAAGAGCAAAAAAGAAGGATGGGACGAAATTTGGACATAATAGTTTCTTTGAATGTTAAGTTCCGATATTTAATGGATTAACGCAAATCAGTTGTTTTTATTGATAATCAAGTTCTTTAAAAAGCGAAGAAGATTGTTTTATGTATTTATCCTAATTTGTCTCTTCAAACCATGCTCGGGCTGCGTTAGAGTCATTCCAAAGTTTACCATTTTTCCATTCTGAAATTCCCGGTATGTCCAAACTTTGCCAGTCTTCGTTGATAAAGCTGATGGCCTTGATATTCTTTTGATAAACAAAAGTGAAAAAATTTGTAAACCAATCTATCCATGATTCTGGATCATTCGAGTAGATGCCGTTAATAGGATTAGATTCTGCGATCATCACTGGTTTATGATGCTCTCGTGCCAAGGCAAGTACATTATTAGCACAATCTCCGAAATCTGCGTCATTATATCCATGACCAAAAACGGAAATGGCAATCCAATCGACATAATCATCTCCGGGATACCATGAGTTGATAGGATGATTTTGATAAGGAGGAGCGGCATAGGAATGCCAGACATACGCGATATTGTCAGCACCTTCCTTCCGAAGCATATCTACGATCTTCTTATATAATTTTATATATTTATGGGGCTCAAGTTGGTTGTGTGCTCCATCAAACTCATATCCAATTCGCAAATAAATAGGCCTGTTTATGGATTTAGCCCAGTTGGCAAATTGGAGTATGATTTTATCATATTTTCCATCGATGGTTTTTTGATCGATGTTGTCCATACCCACTATCCAGAGAGCAGAATGAATAGCAGTATTTGGAAATTGATCTACCAACCATTGATGATTCTGAGAACTTCCTGTTTCATTTTTAAATGATGAGGTGATGCCTTCAAATTCTGGAATTCCCCAATAGGCTGCAAATCCTCCGGGGAATGGTTTATCTGGAAACTGAGAAATATATTCTTTGATCCTTTCCTCTGTTTGTCCCATGATCAATAGGCATTTATCGTTTTTAGGGACGAACTTTGATTTCTTGAATGGGTAGATAAAATTAGGATCGACTGAAGTATTGATGTTGAGTTTCATTCCGAATTAGGAGTTTTTATTATAGAATTCAATCATCAATTCTGCCAATTCCTGTCCTTTTTCTTCTTGAATGAAATGACCGGCATGTAGTATTTTGTGATCTTGACCCTTGGTTCCTGGTATTAATTTTTGAAAGGCTTTCTCCGCACCAATCATGATCGGATCCTGAGAACCAAAAATGGTAAGAAATGGTTTGGTCCACTGACTCAATTTTCCCCATGCGTCTCTGTTGATCGCACATTCTGGATCGTCATATTCAAAAGGAACTAAGCTAGGAAAAATCCGAGAACCTGCTTTGTATTCTTCCGTTGGAAATGGAGCATTATATCCTTTATAAGCTTCCTCAGAAAGCTTTTCAACTGTACCAGAATCAATTACTCTGGCAATATTGAAACTTTCGGAGTTTTGAGAGAATTCTCTCCATTTCATAAAGGCTTCTGGCAGTGCTACATGACCTGTTGGCAAGGTCGTGTTCGAAGCGATTACCATTGAAAATCTTTCTGTCATTTGTGCAACTAGTCGCAGTCCTAGGAGTCCGCCCCAATCTTGACAGAACAAAGTAACTTTATTAAGATCTAGCATTTCAATAAAAGAGGTCATCCATTTCATATGGTTTTGATAAGAATAATCATCGGTGCTTGTATACTTATCAGATTTTCCAAAACCGATGAGATCTGGTGCGATCACCCGAAATTGTTTTGATAAAATAGGAATCATATGTCGGTATAAATAAGACCAACTTGGTTCTCCATGAAGTAATAATGCAATTGGATTGTCTTTGTTACCTTCATCTACATAATGCATCCTAAGATCCGTTTCTATTTGAAGATAGTTTGGTTGAAAAGGATAATTTTTGAGATTATCAAAATGCTGCTCTGGAGTTCTTATGATGTTAGACATGGGTCGATTTTGAGTTGTTTCTAAGTTAGTTTAAAATGATATGCGAATCAACCAATATGTTTTACCTTTGGAAAAATCATTTTCATCATGGCATTAACACCTTCTAATTCATTTCCTAAAGGAACCGAAGCACCAAACTTTCAATTACCAGATACAGTTTCTGATAAAACACTTTCTCTATCAGAAGTAAAGGGAGAGAAGGGCACTGTGATCATGTTTATCTGTAATCATTGTCCGTTTGTGATCCACGTGAATACTGAATTGGTAAGGATGGCTAATGAGTATAGTGCGAAAGGATTTGGATTTGTGGCAATTAGTAGTAATGATGTTGTCAATTATCCTCAAGATGGTCCTGATAAGATGAAGGAACATGCAAAGGCAGTTGGGTATCCATTTCCTTATTTGTACGACGAAACTCAGGAAGTAGCCAAAGCTTTTGACGCAGCTTGTACTCCAGATCTATATGTTTTTGATGCCGAATTGAAATCGGTTTACCACGGGCAATTAGATGATTCCAGACCAGGGAATGATAAACCTTTGACTGGTGAGAGTATTAGAAAAGTACTAGATTCATTATTAGAAACCCAATCCTATGATGGCTTCGAAAAACCTAGTACTGGATGTAATATCAAATGGAAATAAATCTAAGATCTACCGATCTGATCGATCTCGTAAGGTTCAGGTGATTTAGGGTCTGGACCATATTCATTCTGACCTCTGTCGCCTTCAATACAGTAGAATACTAGTAGAACAATACTTCCAACGGAGGCTACAAAAGGGATTACTCTAAGTAGATACCACCAACCAGATTTTCCAGTATCGTGCAATCTTCTTACCGCAACTGCTATTGACGGAATGAGCATCACAAGATATCCTAAGAAGAATAATATCATTGAAACGATAAAGGCAACTGGAACATCATTTCCTCCTTCCAGAAAGCCTGTGATAACTGCAAAAAATCCAAATACAAATGCTAGGATCACATTCACCAAAGTAAAGTACCAGAATTCTGCTCGTCTGGCTCTCCCATCAAAATTTGCGTAGTTGTCGATGAATACTTTCTTCCACCAATCAAACATGTTGTATTGATCTTCACTTTTCATAGAAATTCTTTTAGCAATAAATAATTAAGCAAGCTCTACAAACAACCCTTCATCTGTTTTAGACACTTTGGCTAAGTTGTTTTTAGTCAAACCTTTTATGGTCTTGTCCCATTTTTTATTAGATAATCCAGACTGTGATTTTAATTCTGAAAGCTCAATTTTCTCTGCCTTCTCCAAAATAGCATACACTGCTTTTTCGTCGTCATTCAATTCCACCGAAGGAGCTTGACGCTCTGGTTTCATTTGTGGGAAGAACAGTACTTCCTGAATCGATTGATTGTTCGTTAAGAACATGATCAATCTATCCATTCCAATCCCTAATCCAGAGGTAGGAGGCATTCCATATTCTAAGGCACGTAAGAAGTCTTGATCAATAAACATAGCC
>CAZDKB010000080.1:0-649 GCA_964505885.1 uncultured Flavobacterium sp. | reverse complement strand
ACCACGATCAGCCAATTTTAATTGAGCTTCAAAACGCTCTCTTTGGTCAATAGGGTCATTTAACTCGGAATATGCATTAGCGATTTCCTTACCACATACCATCAACTCAAAGCGTTCTGTAAGTTCAGGATTATCTCGGTGTTCTTTACAAAGCGGACTCATCTCTTTAGGATAATCTGTAATGAAAGTAGGTTGGATATAATTACCCTCACACTTTTCACCAAAGATTTCATCAATTAGCTTTCCTTTACCCATAGAATCGTCTACTTCGATCCCCATAGATTTTGCAGCTTCTCTTAACTCATCTTCATTTTTTCCTAGAATATCGAAACCGGTAAAATGTTTAATAGAATCTGCCATAGTCACTCTTGCATAAGGAGCTTTGAAATCAACCTCGTGCTCACCAAAAGTAGCTTTGGTAGTCCCATTTACTTGCAGCGCACAATACTCTAGAAGATTTTCTGTAAACTCCATCATCCAGTTGTAGTCTTTATAAGCTACATAGATTTCCATAGCCGTAAACTCCGGATTGTGAGTTCTGTCCATACCTTCGTTTCGGAAGTTTTTTGAAAACTCATATACACCGTCAAATCCGCCCACGATCAATCGCTTTAAATACAATTCGTTGGCAATTCGCATGTACAACGGA
>CAZDKB010000079.1:0-12459 GCA_964505885.1 uncultured Flavobacterium sp. | reverse complement strand
CCATCCTGTCGATGCTCATCCTCACCGGGGCGATGGGCCGCAACGGCGGCGGCTGGGCGCACTACGTCGGGCAGGAGAAGTGCCGCCCGATCACCGGTTGGATCTCGCTGGCGAACGCGCTCGACTGGGCGCGCCCGCCGCGCACCATGATCGGCACCGCGTATTGGTACATGCACACCGATCAGTGGCGCTTCGACGGCTACTCCGCAGACGCCCTCGCCTCCCCCCTCGCCGAGGGCGCGTTCGACGGGATGCACACCGCCGACACGATCGCGCAATCGGCGCGCCTGGGGTGGATGCCGTTCTACCCGCAGTTCGATAATTCCTCGGCTAATAAAGGGATATCAAAACGATTTGAATTAAATCCTGCTAGATCTGAATCTCCTATCATTTCGTTAACTGTTTGGGCTAACTCCTTAAAAGTGGGCTCAGTAACTACCTTTTCATTTGTAATCCCATGAACAGCAGTAGCCTCAGTAGGAATCTCTATTTCAGGATTCACCAACCAGGTTTTACTTTCCTTATTTCCATTCGGAAATATTTTTAAAATAGAAATTTCAACAATTCTATCTGTCCCTATGCTTACTCCTGTTGTTTCAAGATCAAAGAATACCAAGGGTTTGGTCAAATTCAATTCCATAAATTTCAGCTTATTTTCGAATAATTAAATGTAGGAAAATGATACTAGCAATTCATAAACTTTAACGTATTTTTAAAAATAAAAATTAGACCTTAGAAGGATCAACTTAACCTTATGAAACGCATACTTTACCTTCTTGTATTTTGTGCTTTGAGTGCTTGTTCTAATGAGCCTATTCAAGAAAAAATACTCTTCTCTAGCAATCGAAGTGGCAACAGTGACATCTATCTTATGAATCCTGATGGCAGCAATAAACGAGCTATTATAAATTCGTCTTATGAAGAATGGGGTGCAACCTTCATTGATTCTGAAAGTGTCAGTTTTCTTCGTCAGATTAAGGATAGCGTATTCCGATTTCAAAAGGATTTAAAAACAGGAAAAGAATACTCATTAAAAAAATTGGGAGTTTGTTATCTGAATGATAAGAACGCTGTATACAACCAACATGGCGATTATGTCTTTAGCTGCGGATTGGGTCTGTTTCTGAAGAAAAAGAAGGAGGGTATTTTTAGAGCCATTTCTATGGACAATAGAAATAAGGTCAATTATTTGTCGTGGTCATTTGATGGCAAACAGGTTCTTTATACAGATGATCTTACGGGATCAAATGATGTGTATATGGTTGAAGTTGATACTGGAAACACTAAAAACTTAACTCAAAGTGAATATAATGATGAAAGGGGGGACCTTTCTCCTAATGGAAAGTTCTTGGTTTTTAGCTCTAATCGACATAATCCAAAGGATCAAGACCTCTTTATTTTGAGCTTGGAAAACGGAAAGATCGAAAACATTACAAACTCTAAAGGCTACGATCTTATTGGCCGCTGGAGTTTGGATGGAGAGTCGATTTATTATGGAAGCAATAAAGATGGAAATTGGGAAATATATAAATATAATTTAAACGATAAATCTACATTAAGACTCACTAATGATGATGGTTTTGATGGAGATCCAAGAGTGCGTTAAGAATGACAGCTAAAGAAATAATTGAACTTTTAGACCTACAAGAACATCCTGAAGGAGGCTATTTTAAAGAAACCTATAGAAGTGAAGAGATCATTCCGAATTCGATTTTAGGCACTTCCTACGAAGGAGAAAGAAACGTATCCACAGGGATCTATTTCTTACTAACCTCAGAAAAATTCTCTGCATTTCATAAGATCAATCAAGATGAAATGTGGCATTTTTACAAAGGTTCCCCTCTAAAATTACACATGATCTCAGAGGATGGAAACTATTCATTTGTAATTATCGGAAATGATCTCATTAGAGGAGAGCTTCCTCAATATACAGTAAAAGGAGGAGATTGGTTTGCAGCTGAAGTTTTATTAGAGAATTCATATTCTTTTGTTGGATGCACAGTAGCTCCTGGTTTCGACTTTAGAGATTTTGCATTACCAACGTCAAAAGAACTCATCGATATCTTCCCACAACATCAAAAAATTATTCAAAATTTAACTCATTCCTAATATGGAGCATTTTGATCTATTTGTAGAATCTTTCATTCGAACAATACCCCAAATTATTGTCTTAATCTTTTGTTTGAAATATTATCTGCAAACACGGAATAAGAATTCAATTTATTTGACGGTAGGTTCCTTTATGGTCATGATTAGTATTTTCTTCTCATCAATATCGTTCTTGTTGCTATATGAATATGAATTAGATCCTGTTTTAGTGGGTGTCATTGGAGGTAGTATCAACTTATTTGGATTGATAGGCGCATTCTTATTCGCTTTTGGGTTGCGCAAATTCATAAAAAAACTATTGGGTCTTCTAGCAAATAAACAGACAGACACCATAGATGAAATTGGAAACTTTTAACGTATGATAGACGAAATCTCAACTATTATTCGATTCTTGATAAATTCTGCTCCGACAGTATTAATTATCATAGCTTGTTATCATTACTCTAAAAAAACAAATACGATAGATGGCATTCTCATGATACTGGGCTCTTTGATCGTTTTGTTTACCTTCGGATTCTTTACATTTTATTATCAGTATATCTATGATTATGAGGATACAAACGGAGGTAACATAATTATGATGAACTGGATTAATAAATTATCAAATCTAAGTGGAGCTTTCATTTTTATGATTGGATTTGTGATTGCATTGAACAAATATTTGAGATTGGAGAAAGAGTCCTGAAGCGCATAGCCCTCAATAAAATAAGAAATCTAAATATTTGATTTACTGAATTTTAACTGTTTTTACAGATAATTGATATCTATATCGAAATAAAAAATATAGATAAAAATTATTGATAGAATGTCCGTAACTTTGAATTCCCTTAACCGAATAAATCAATTTTAAAAAATAAATAATGAAAGACTTAGCATCCAACGGAGAAGGAAAATGTCCTTTTATGAGTGGAGAACTCAGTGCTGGTGCCGGAGCTGGAACACAGAACCGCGACTGGTGGCCAAACGAACTTAAACTGAATATTTTACGTCAGAATGCTCCAAAATCGAATCCAATGGGAGACGATTTTGATTACGCTGCTGCTTTCAATAGTATCGATTACAGTGAGTTAAAGAAAGATCTAACAGATCTTATGACCAATTCACAAGATTGGTGGCCTGCAGACTATGGACACTACGGACCCTTCATGATTCGTATGGCATGGCACAGTGCCGGTACTTATAGAGTTGGAGACGGACGTGGTGGAGCTGGAACTGGAACACACCGTTTTGCTCCGTTGAATAGCTGGCCAGACAATGGAAACTTAGATAAAGCTCGTCTTTTATTATGGCCTGTAAAACAAAAATACGGGAACAAAATCTCTTGGGCAGACTTGATGATCTTAGCGGGTAATGTTGCCTTAGAATCAATGGGATTCGAAACTTTTGGATTTGCTGGAGGTCGTGAAGACGTTTGGGAGCCAGAGCAAGATATCAACTGGGGAGACGAAACTAACTGGTTAGATAACGATGACCGTTACGATACAAGTGATAGAAATCTAGCAGGACACTTAGGTGCTGTTCATATGGGACTTATTTACGTAAACCCAGAAGGACCTAATGGAAATCCTGATCCAATGAAATCTGCTCACGATATTCGCTTGACCTTCGGAAGAATGGCAATGAACGATGAGGAGACTGTTGCATTAGTGGCTGGAGGACATACTTTCGGAAAAGCACACGGTGCTGCAAATCCGGATGAATATGTTGGTGTTGAACCACATGGAGCGCCAATCGAGCAAATGAGTATGGGATGGAAAAACACCTATAAATCTGGAGTGTTAGGAGATGCTATTACAAGTGGATTAGAAGGAGCATGGACTCCAAACCCAACGCGTTGGGATGACGAATACTTTGATGTATTGTTAAATTACGAATGGGAGTTAACAAAGAGCCCTGCGGGTGCTCACCAATGGACTCCAACTGCTGAGTCAAAAGCAAAAAGAGCTCCAAGAGCAGAGGATGCAAACGAAACTCAGGCTTTAATGATGTCTACAGCAGATATGGCCTTAAGAACAGATCCTGCTTATTTAGAGATCTCTAAGCGTTTCCATGAAGATCACGATGCGTTTGCTGATGCTTTCGCAAGAGCTTGGTTCAAATTGACTCACAGAGATATGGGACCAATTCAGCGTTATTTAGGACCTGAAGTTCCTGCTGAAGAATTATTATGGCAAGATAGAATCCCTTCTGTTGATTATAACTTAAGTGATGCTGATATCGATACTTTAAAGAAAAGCATTGCTGCTTCTGGATTAAGTACTTCAGAATTAGTTTCAACTGCTTGGGCTTCTGCTTCAACTTATAGAGACTCTGACAAAAGAGGGGGTGCTAACGGAGGAAGAATTCGTTTAGAGCCACAAAGAAGTTGGGAAGTAAATAATCCTACTCAATTAAATAAAGTATTAGGAGTTTATGAAGGAATTCAAAATGACTTTAGTGGAAATGTTTCTATCGCAGACTTAATTGTATTAGGTGGAAATGTAGGGGTTGAGCAAGCTGCTAAAGCTGCTGGTTATGATGTAGCAGTTGCGTTTACTCAAGGACGTGGAGATTCTTCACAAGAGCAAACAGACCTTACTTCTTTTGCGTACCTAGAGCCATTAGCTGATGGATTTAGAAATTATCAAAACCCAAAATTACAGGCTTCTTCTGAAGACATGTTGGTAGATAGAGCAAACCTATTAACGCTTTCTATCCCGCAAATGACAGCTTTAGTAGGTGGATTAAGAGTGTTAGGCACAAACTTCGACGGATCGAATCACGGAGTATTTACAGATAATGTAGGTGCATTGAGCAATGATTTCTTTAAGAATGTATGTGATCTAAACCTAACTTGGAGTGCAGTTACTCCCGATGATTCACTATTTGAAGGAAAAGATCGCAAAACTGGAATCACCAGATTCACAGGAACTCGTGCGGATCTTATTTTTGGATCTAACACAGAGTTAAGAGCTGTATGTGAAGTATACGGTGCTAACGATGGTGAAGCAAGATTTGTAAATGACTTTGTAGCTGCATGGGCTAAAGTCATGGATCTAGACAGATATGATGTAGCTTAATTTTTAAGCTTTCAAATAAAAAAGGCGATCCATCGGATCGCCTTTTTTGTCTCTTGTTTCTTGTCTCTTGTCTCTTATTACTTACTTGCGAATAGTTTTACATCATCCTCAGAAACCTCATTTCCACCAAGGATAATCAATCTTTCAACAACATTTCTAAGCTCTCTAATATTACCTGTCCAGTCATAGGTCTGTAATAATTCAATCGCCTTTTCAGAGAAATTCTTCACCGATGTCCCTTGCTCTTTAGCAATCTTATCCGAGAAGAAATCTACAAGCAAAGGAATGTCTTCTCTACGATCGTTCAAGGCTGGTACTTTGATTAAAATAACTGCCAACCTATGATAGAGATCCTCCCTAAATCTTCCCTCAGAGATTTCTTCTTTTAGGTTCTTGTTGGTAGCTGCCACTACTCGAACATTCACCTTAATATCTTTATCGCTTCCCACTCTTTGGATCTTATTTTCTTGCAGAGCTCTCAGTACTTTTGCCTGAGCAGATAAGCTCATGTCTCCAATTTCATCCAAGAAAATAGTTCCACCATTGGCAGCTTCGAACTTTCCAGCTCTGTCTTTGTTAGCCCCGGTAAAGCTACCTTTAACGTGACCAAATAATTCGCTTTCTATCAGCTCAGATGGAATTGCCGCGCAATTCACTTCGATCAAAGGAGATTTAGAACGTTCTGATTTTTCGTGTAGCCAATGGGCCACCAATTCTTTTCCAGTTCCATTAGGACCGGTGATCAAAACTCTAGCGTCAGTAGCGGCTACTTTTTCTATCATATCTTTAATATGAGTAATAGCTTTGCTCTCCCCTATCATCTGATAGTTCTTACTCACCTTTTTCTTAAGGCGTTTATTTTCTACTACCAATACTTTTCTATCAAGGGCATTTCGCACTGTATTTAAGAGTCGGTTTAGATCTGGTGGTTTTGATATATAATCAAAGGCACCAAGTCTCATGGTGTTCACGGCTGTTTCAAGATCCCCATGACCAGAAATCATCACAAAGGGAATTTCTGGCTTCAGTTTTTTAGCTCTTTCCAATACCTCGACACCATCCATTTTAGGCATTTTGATATCACATAAGACCAGATCGTAATCGTTGTCTTTAATCTTTTCCATTCCAGATAATCCGTCTTCGGCTTCTTCTACCTTATACGCATCATTTTCTTCGGAAATGATCTTACCTAATACTCTGCGAATCGCAGCTTCGTCTTCAATTATTAGTATTCTACTCATTGTTTTTTGTTGATACGTTTATGCGTTGATTTGTTTAGCTTTCTCTTTTCAGTTTTCTTTTCTAAATAAATAGTCTCAACTTCTTTCGTCTGAAAGTCCGATAGTCTAACAAAACTATCCCTTATACTTCAACCATCTATATAAGTCCTTATAGCTTGGCTTTTTACCATACATTAAGATTCCTACTCTGTAGATCTTCGCTGCAAACCAAACCATAAACACAAATGTAACTAATAATAAGATCATGGATATGACAATCTCATACCATGGCACACCAAAGGGCACCCTCATCAGCATAACAATAGGTGAGGTAAATGGTATCATTGAGAATATTGTCGAAATGGGTCCATTAGGATCACTAATCACCGTGGCAAATCCCACATAAACTCCTAATATCAAGGGTAGCATTACAGGTAACATGAACTGCTGAGTATCGGTTTCATTATCGACAGCAGCGCCGATTGCCGCAAATACAGAACTATATAAGAAGTATCCTCCTAAGAAGTAGAAAATAAATAATACGAAGATCAATCCGAGAGGAAGATTTAAAAATTCTCGGACTAATTGCTCTCCTCCACTTGCCGATTGTTTAATAGCCTCCATTTGCTCTGGAGTCATTCTAGAGGTTTGGGCTTCAGCCATATCAATTCCGAATATAGAAGACGAAACTGTGAGCACAATAGTGATTATGATTGACCAAATAGTAAACTGTAATAATCCAGCGGTTCCATTACCGATGATCTTACCTAACATCAACTGAAAAGGTTTTACAGAGGAAACAATTACCTCAATAATTCTACTCGTTTTCTCTTCAATTACAGATCTCATTACTGAGGTCCCATAGATAATCACGAACATCATTAAAAAATATCCTGAAATAGCTCCAGCTCCTATCTTGATCCAACTACTCATTTTAGAAGATTTCTCTCCTGAGAAATTATTGATCTTAATACTTGCGTTATAATCAGAAGATTTTAAATCAACCAAATTTATCCCTAATTGATTCAAGCGAATCTGCCTCAGTCTTCCTTCTATCTTTCGTTCAAGAGATTCAATAGTTCCTACACTGGGTGTTGCATTAGAATAGAACTCTATGGAAGACGCCAATAGCTGCAGAGTATCTTGTTTTGGTATGTATAACATTCCATAGAACTTCCCTTCTTCAACCTTCTTTTTTGCTTCTTCGAAGCTTAAGTCTGAGTAGTCCTCATATTTCACAGTTTTCTTATCAGCAAAATCTTCATCTGTAAAAAGTTTCGAGTGATCAACATATACGATCTCCTTAACCTTTTCATTGTTCTTTTTACTTAGAAAATAAACCAAATAACCGATTCCAACCATTAATAAAGGACTTAAAAAAGTCATTACGATGAAGGATTTGTTGCGAACCTTGGCAACAAATTCCCTTTTAATAATTATTCCTAGTTTGCTCATGGTTCTATGAATTTTGGTTTACAGCTTGAATAAAAATATCATTCGCATCAGGTATTAATTCAACGAAGTGTTGAACCTCTCCATGTTTTGTCAACAAAGACAGAAGATCGTTTGCTGTGCTCCCATTTTTAAGTTTCACATTTAATTTCAAGCCTTCATTCAAGAGTTTAAAATCAGCTTCAGAAACCTCAAAGTTTTGTCTGAGTTTTGATTCGATCTCGCTTGACTTTGAAGTTTCAAGACCTACTTGAAATGTATTGGATCTAAACTGTCTTTTAATATCGTCTAACTTGCCTTCCAAGATCAAATTAGATTTATCAATTAGACCAATATAATCACAGAGTTCTTCCACAGACTCCATTCTATGCGTTGAGAAAATAATGGTTGCTCCTTCATCTCTTAACTGCAAGATCTCTTTTGCGATTAATTGAGCGTTGATAGGATCAAATCCAGAAAAGGGTTCATCAAAGATCAACAACTTAGGGCGATGCATTACAGTAACAATAAACTGAACTTTCTGTGCCATTCCTTTAGACAGCTCCTGAATTTTTTTGTTCCACCAAGAGTAGATATCAAACTTTTCAAACCAATATTTGAGTCGGTCTTTGGCTTCCTTTTTATCAAGGCCTTTTAACTGAGCCAAATACATACATTGCTCACCTACCTTCATACTCTTGTAAAGACCTCGTTCTTCTGGAAGGTATCCAATATGTTCAACATGACTAGGATGCAGTTCTTCTCCGTCTAAAATAACAGAACCACTATCTGGCATTGTAATTTGATTAATGATTCTAATAAGCGAAGTTTTTCCCGCTCCATTCGGACCTAATAGTCCAAATACACTGCCTTGTGGAACATGCAGCGAAACGTTATTCAATGCCGTGTAATCCCCATAGGTTTTCACCACATTATTAATCTCTAATAAATTCCCCATATTTTAATATTAGTAGTCTATTGACTAATCTCTGTCAATTTACAGAGATTAGTAGTAATCTTAGAAAAAGTGTTACACATTTTTTTATAACTTTAATGTCATCAACCTTTTAGCGCTATGAAAAAAGTTTTATTCACTTTCATTTTCTTAATTGTAACGCTTTGCTCCGCCCAAGAATATGAAACCATTCTTAACGATGGATCTTATTGGGAAAGAAAATATGTCGAATACGGGTATTCCGGGCCTTGTAATAGATATGATAGAACGGAAATTGTGGGTGACACCATCATTAACAACATCACTTATAAAAATTTTAAAAGGGCAAATCTGTATGATCAAAATGGATCTCGTAACTGTGTAGAGGGTAGTTTGTTTATTGATGATAGAGATTTTATCCCAATAACAGACTATTTTCTTCGTGAAGATACTGATGCCAAGAAGTTATTTATTCTAAAGAATGACGGCAATGATAATTTCGAAGAATTTGTCTTGTGTGATTTTAATCTTGAAGTTGGTGATGAACTTGAAAATTTTTACGGACAAAGTAATACAGATCCACTAACCATTATAAGTATTGAAATAGACTCAAACGATAGAAAGAAATATACCGTCTCTGACGGCTCCACCTATTTAGAAGGACTGGGTAAAACATCTGGAAATGATATTCCTTATAATTTAACGATTGACTTTGTTGATCATGAAGTTACCTGCTTTGGAAATGATGCCAACCCTGTAGAATGTTCAACTCAATATCAGTCCGTACTCAAAGAAGGGTCTTTTTGGGATGTTCAGACAACAGGTCCAGGAGTTTGCACGTATATGAATAAATATAGAATTGGTGATAATTTTATTCACAATGGAATAGTTTATAAGAAAATAGAAACAGCGCCCATTAGAGATACTACTTATCCAGATGATCTTTGTCTTAGCGGAGGAGATCTTTTTGTAAATGAATATGAATTTGAAGAGAGTGAAACTCATTTTTTAAGAGAGAATCTATCAGAACAAAGAGTTTATGTGCTTGTAAAAGAAAGCCCTGAAATCTTTTATGAATACACTGCGGCTGATTTTACTTTGCAGATTGGTGAACAGATGGAAAATGCTTTTACCTATCCTGATGGAACTGGAAACACAGAGGGAATGGACTTAACCGTCACCCATATTGATACGCAATCAGATGGACGAAAAAAATTCACCGTAGAAGATGGTGAAAGTTATGAGGAAGCCATTGGTAGTAATCAAGGCCCCATCCAGATATATAGACCTTATGTTCTTTATGAAGATCAAAATTCTGTTTCCTGTTATGGGAATAACAATTTCATAAGTGGTAATTGTGTCGAAGTTTTGAGTTCAGAAAATTTCATGATTCCACAAGTCAAAATATATCCGAATCCGACAACAGGTAAAATTAAATTCTCTCAACTGGTAAATAATCGGTTCAAACTCTACTCAATTATTGGTAAAGAAGTTTCTTTTGAATTCTCTGAATCCGAAAATGAAATTGATATTTCTCAACTAAAATCGGGTATCTATTTTCTTAAAATTCAAGGAAATAACAACAAAGAGAAAGTCATCAAAATCATCAAAAACTAAATCGATAATCTTATTAAAATACTGATTTACATTAATTTGCGTAATTTTTTACTATGCATGCATAATTTTTTCTTAATTTACTATGCATGCATAATATATTTTCCTATCTTTGACGCAATGGACAAAACTCAATCAATTGATCATCAATTAAGAGCTACTTGGCAAGCAGTTGCCAAGCTCTATAATGAAAGGGCTGCGAAGCATGATAGCACAATGGCAACGGCCTTCGTTTTACTGAATATAGATTACGAAAATGGAACACCTTCTACAGCTTTAGGACCCTCCATGGGAATGGAACCTACGAGTCTGTCTCGCATTTTAAAGACAATGGAAGAAAAAGGTGCGATTGTAAGAGAAAAGAATCCAAATGATGGAAGATCGGTAATTATTAAGCTCACTGACTTTGGAAGAGAGATGAGAGAAGTTTCGAGAGAATCGGTGATCATTTTTAACAATGCCATCAGAGAACACGTTTCAGAACAAGAATTACAAGCCTTTTTTAAGGTAACATCAACCATAAATAAACTAATAGCTGATAAGATGATTTATCCGAAAGGAGACATCGACAAGCGAGCTGTATAACAAATCAAAAAACACAAATGACTAGAAGAATTAAAAAAGTTGCGATCATCGGTTCCGGAATTATGGGAAGCGGAATCGCTTGTCACTTCGCCAATATAGGTGTTGAGGTTCTTTTATTAGATATCGTTCCTAGAGAATTGAACGATAAAGAAAAAGCCAAAGGATTGACTTTAGAAGATAAGGTTGTTCGTAATCGTTTAGTAAATGATGCTCTAGCAACATCTCTAAAATCAAAACCCTCTCCTATTTATTCGAAAGCATTCGCAGATAGAATAACAACCGGAAATCTGGAGGATGATCTTCACAAGATCAAGGATGTAGACTGGATAATGGAAGTTGTTGTTGAAAGACTTGACATCAAAAAACAAGTTTTTGAGCAGGTTGAAAAGCACAGAAAACCAGGAACTTTAATTACATCTAATACTTCAGGTATTCCTATCAAATTTATGAATGAAGGAAGAAGTGAAGATTTTCAAAAGCATTTTGCAGTAACACACTTCTTTAATCCTCCTAGATATTTAAAACTATTTGAAGTGGTTCCAGGACCAAACTGTGATCAAGAAGTTACAGACTTCTTAATGATGTATGGTGATAAATTTTTAGGAAAAACTTCTGTATTAGCAAAAGATACTCCTGCATTCATTGGGAACAGAATCGGAATCTTCGGAATCTCTAGTCTATTCCATATTGTGAAGGAGTTAGATATGACCATCGAAGAAGTTGATAAATTAACAGGTCCTGTCATCGGTAGACCTAAATCTGCAACCTTCAGAACTATCGATGTGGTTGGTTTAGATACTCTAGTTCATACGGCAAATGGAGTAAAAGACAACTGTCCTGATGATGAGATGAGACACATCTTCGAAATTCCTGATTTTGTGAATCAAATGATGGAAAACAAATGGTTAGGGTCTAAAACGAAACAAGGTTTTTACAAAAGAGTTGTTGGTGAAGATGGTAAGAAAGAGATTTTATCATTAGACCTAAAAACTCTAAAATATAGAAAAAAGCAAAGAGCAAAATTTGCGACTTTAGAATTGACTAAGACTGTTGATAATGTAATCGACAGATTCCCAATTTTAGTAAGTGGAAAAGACAAAGCTGGTGAATTCTACAGAAAGAGCTTCGCCGCAATGTTCGCTTATGTACAAAATCGTATTCCTGAAATCTCTGACGAATTATATAGAATCGATGATGCCTTAAAAGCTGGTTTCGGTTGGGAAAACGGACCTTTCGAGATCTGGGATTCTGTAGGAATTGAAAAAGGTATCGAACTCATGAAAGCTGAAGGTAAAGAGCCTGCAGCTTGGGTTACAGAAATGTTGAGTAATGGTGAAACATCTTTCTACACTGTAAAAGATGGAGCTACCTATTACTATGATATTCCTGCTAAAAAACAAGTCAAGAAACCTGGACAGGATGCATTTATCATCTTAGATAATATTAGAGAATCAAAAGCTGTATTCAAGAATTCTGGTGTTGTGATTCAAGATTTAGGAGACGGAAT
>CAZDKB010000078.1:7898-12612 GCA_964505885.1 uncultured Flavobacterium sp. | reverse complement strand
ACAAACCGACCGAGAAAAACGATGAAGCTCTTATCTGGAACTCGTTTTCAATGGATAGCCTATAATACGGAAACCAAAGAATTCAAAGGATCTGGAGGTGGAACCTACACCACCAAAGATGGTAAGTACACAGAAAATATAGAATTTTTCTCTCGCGACAATTCTAGAGTAGGAGCGAGCTTAGAATTTAACTTCGAATTTGTAGACGGTGCCTGGCATCATAAAGGTTTTTCTAGCAAAGGAAAACCCATGCATGAGATTTGGTCTGTGAGAAAATAAAAACCCAACCTTTTCAGATTGGGTAATTAAAAACCCTGATTGTAACATCAGGGTTTCTTCAAATAACAAACATCAGTGCCCATAGTAACCCGGCACTTTTTCGATGAGGATTAGATAATACTGACGCTTCCTTGCAGTCAGGTCAGTATCAATTGAACCTGTTTCAGTATCAAATGATCGTAGACTGTCCCAAGTGAATGTTTTTAAAATTCAAATTAGAGTCGTCTGGATTATGAATAAAATCCTCTATAAAATGACCCACTTTAGAGGTAGTAATATTTAAATTACTCTCGTTTAAGTCGGGTGTAGTAATCTTTAATCGCAATGAAACTTCTACCGCCTTTCTGATCAGAGCAGCTTCATCGTATAACTTAAAATGATCCAATAACATAGCCGCTGATAGGATAGAAGCAACCGGATTTGCAATTCCTTTTCCTGTCGCCTGTGGATAAGATCCATGGATTGGCTCAAACATCGAATATTTGTCTCCAACAGAGGCAGATGCTAATAATCCAATAGAACCTCCAATAACAGAAGCTTCATCACTGATAATATCTCCAAACATGTTTTCTGTTAAGATCACATCGAACTGTTTTGGGTTCAAGATCATTTGCATAGCAGCATTATCAACAAACAAGAAATCTAAACTTACATCTGGATACTCTTTGGCGATCTGTCCCACAACCTTTCTCCAAAGTCTTGAGGTTTCTAATACATTGGCCTTGTCTACCAATGTCACTTTTTTGTCGCGAGCTTGGGCTGCTACAAAGGCCAAGCGAGCGATCCTTTCAATTTCATGTTCGCTGTATTCACAAAGGTCTGAAGCCGTTTTTCCATCTTCACTTAATTCTTTCTTCCCAAAGTAGATTCCACCTGTCAACTCTCTATAAATGCTGATATCGGTTCCTTTGATTGATTCTCTTTTCAAAGGAGATTTGTCCAACAAAGAATCATAGGCTTTTACAGGACGGATGTTGGCGTACAATCCAAGAGATTTACGCAACTTCAACAATCCTTGCTCTGGCCTTACTTTGGCAGATGGATCGTTATCATATTTCGGATCACCAATAGCGCCAAATAATACAGCATCTGCTCTTTTACAAAGATTTAATGTGTCTTCTGGTAACGGATCTCCAGTAGCATCGATGGCTACAGCTCCTACTTTTCCTTCCTCGAATAAGAAGGTATGATCAAACTGAACAGCGATGGCTTTCAATACGCGAATCGCCTGACTGGTCACTTCCGGACCAATTCCATCTCCTGCTAATACGGCAATTTTAAGTTTCATAGTTTTTCTTCCTTTGATGTTTGTTTTATGCTCTCGAAGCTTCAAAAGCTTCTATTTTGTTTTTATTACTTACCAAATAATCGATATCGTCGTATCCATTAATCAAGCAAGTTTTCTTGTATGGATCGATATCAAAACTTTCAAATAGATCCGTTCCTTCAATAGAAATGACTTGCATTTCTAGATCGATCTTTACCTCTGTTTCTGGTTTTTCTGTAATTGTTGAGAGTAAAGTCTTTAAGAAATCTTCAGAAACCTGAACAGGTAACAATCCGTTGTTCAATGCATTTCCTTTAAAGATGTCTGCAAAGAAACTCGAGACGATAGCTTTCAATCCGCATCCAACCAATGCCCATGCTGCATGCTCACGACTGGATCCACATCCAAAGTTATCACCAGCAATAAGGATACTTCCTTTATAGACTTCACTGTTCAGTACGAAGTCTCTATTTACTTCTCCATTTTTATCAAAACGCCAATCACGAAATACATTATCCCCAAATCCTTGTTTGTCTGTCGCTTTTAAAAAACGAGCAGGAATAATCTGATCGGTATCAATATTTTCGATCGGTAATGGAATCGCAGTTGAGTGTAATGTGCTAAACTTCTCCATTAGTTCAAGTGTTTTGTAATGTCAATAATCTTTCCTTCAACAGCTGTAGCTGCCGCTACAAGCGGACTCGCTAGAATAGTTCTAGATCCTTGTCCCTGTCTTCCTTCAAAGTTTCTGTTGGATGTAGAAACGCAATATTCTCCCTTCGGAATCTTATCGTCGTTCATCGCTAGACATGCTGAACAACCTGGCTGACGGAGTTTAAATCCTGCAGCTTCAAAAATATCTTTTAGTCCTTCTTCAACAATCTGAGCTTCTACCTGTTTCGATCCTGGAACCAACCAAGCCGTTACATTATCTGCTTTTTGCTTTCCCTTAATGAAGTCCGCAGCAACCCTAAAATCTTCGATCCTAGAGTTGGTGCAGCTTCCAATAAAGACATAGTTTATCTGTTTATCGATCAAAGATTCACCTGCTTCAAAGTCCATATATTTCAATGACTTCTTAAAAGACGTATTGTCTTCCACAGGGATATTCTCTGTGATCTTTATTCCCATTCCTGGGTTTGTACCATAGGTTATCATTGGTTCGATGTCTGAGGCATCAAACGAATATTCTTTGTCAAAAACAGCATCACTGTCTGAAGGAAGCGTTTTCCAATAGGCAACTTTTTTATTGAATTCTTCTCCTTGTGGAGCGAATTCTCTTCCTTTTATGTATTCAAATGTAGTTTCATCTGGTGCAATCATTCCTCCACGAGCACCCATTTCAATACTCATATTACAAACGGTCATACGACCTTCCATACTCATATTTTCAAATACGTCTCCAGCGTATTCACAGAAATAACCTGTTCCAGCGTTCGTTCCAATTTTAGAGATGATATACAAGATCACATCTTTTGGAAGTACACCAGGCTTTAGTTTTCCGTTTACACTAACTCGTAAACTCTTTGGCTTTTTCAATAACAAACACTGACTGGCAAAAACTTGTGCTACCTGACTCGTTCCAATTCCGAAGGCGATGGCACCAAAAGCACCGTGAGTAGAAGTATGGCTGTCACCACAAACCATGGTCATTCCCGGTTGGGTGATTCCCAATTCAGGAGCCATTACGTGAACAATTCCATTGTATTTATGTCCAAGTTTGTATAGTGTAATTCCGTTTTCCTCACAATTCTTAGAAAGTTGCTCTAACTGATTTCTAGAAAGAGCGTCTTTCACTGGTAAATGCTGATCTACAGTGGGTGTATTGTGATCTGCGGTCGCAACGATCTGATCCGGTCTATAAATAGGAATTCCGCGTTCTTTCAATTCACTGAAAGCCTGCGGACTTGTTACTTCATGGATCAAGTGTTTGTCTATATACAATATTTGTGGTCCTCCGTCAATTGAGTCGACCACATGTGAATCCCAAATCTTATCAAATAATGTTTTACTCATAATTCAATTTCATACTTGCATTAGCTTGTCAGGCTGAGCTTGTCGAAGCCTAAGCTGACAATTTTTTCAATACTTCACTTTGCTCAACGATTTGATGAATGTCTTTATCATGAATCTCTTTCTGACGATCTGCGAATTCTAAGAACTTCGCATAGACCACATCCAATTGCAATTTGGTTAATTCATATCCAACATTCTTTGCTCTATATGCTAAAGCTGCACGTCCGCTTCTGGCAGTTAAGACAATCGCAGATTCCGTAACTCCAACATCTTTTGGATCGATGATCTCATATGTCTCACGATTCTTGATCACACCATCCTGATGGATTCCGGAACTATGAGCAAATGCGTTTGCTCCAACGATTGCTTTATTAGGCTGTGTATAAACCCCCATACTATCCGATACCAATTGACTCATGCCATATAAATGCTGAGTATTAATTCCAGTATCTAGATTTAAATAGGGATGTTGTTTTAAAATCATTACCACTTCCTCTAAAGCTGTGTTTCCTGCTCGTTCTCCAACACCGTTGATCGTACATTCGATCTGACGAGCGCCGTTGATCACACCTTCAATAGAATTGGCAGTAGCCAAACCAAGATCGTTATGACAGTGGCAAGAAAGGATTGCTTTTTCAATACCTTTTACATTCTCTTTCAAATACTTCATTTTAGCTCCGTATTCAGAAGGTAAGCAATAACCCGTAGTATCAGGAATGTTTAAAACAGTGGCTCCAGCTTTAATCGCTACTTCACATACACGAGCTAAAAACTCATTATCTGTTCTTCCCGCATCTTCAGCATAGAACTCTACATCTTCAACAAAGCTCTTAGCATAACTCACAGCTTTGTAGGCTCTTTCAAGAATTTCTTCTCTATTCGATTTGAATTTGTATTTGATATGAGAATCAGAAGTACCGATCCCTGTATGAATTCTAGGCTTTTGAGCATGCTTTAATGCAGCAGCTGCCACTTCAATGTCTTTTTCAACGGCTCTTGTGAGTCCACATACCGTTGCATTCTTCACAAGTTTCGCAATTTCTTCAACCGAATTGAAGTCACCAGGACTAGAAATTGGAAAACCAGCTTCGATCACGTCAACTCCCAATAGATCCAATCTATCTGCTATCACCAACTTCTGTTGGGTATCTA
>CAZDKB010000078.1:0-7888 GCA_964505885.1 uncultured Flavobacterium sp. | reverse complement strand
CTTGCTCTCCGTCTCTTAGGGTTGTATCAAAGATTTGAATTCTGTTATCCGACATTTGTTCAAATATATTTTTGTATTGTATTACGAATTTATATTTTGGATTTCCGTTGGGATGGTTTTATACTTTTTAGTTTACGATGTTCAACGGTTGAAAAAGAATATAAACAACTGATAATTAAGTAGTTGTATAGCTATTTTATAACATGATAAAGAATCAAAAAGATCATTTATTTCAGCTGATAAAATCTCTAAATAAGTCAGAAAAGCGACAGTTTAAGTTGTATGTGGGAAGATTGGGCGTCAATTCTGATTCCAAATTCTTGAACTTGTTCAACTTTTTAGACAAGGCAAACGGCTATAATGAAGGAGCAATTTTAAAGAGCGGAATCGTTAAAAAACAGCAGTTGGCAAATGTAAAAGCCCACCTTTATAAACAGATTCTAATCAGTTTGAAATTGAG
This sequence comes from uncultured Flavobacterium sp., assembly GCA_964505885.1. Classification (GTDB taxonomy): domain Bacteria; phylum Bacteroidota; class Bacteroidia; order Flavobacteriales; family Flavobacteriaceae; genus Polaribacter. Next base: position 7,428 of record CAZDKB010000078.1, on the reverse strand, counting down.
CCCTTCTCACCAGAATATTAGAGCACAGGTCAGAGAGCAATTGGACTTTGCATCCATTCTCTATCATAAAGGTCTTTATAAGCAAAGTTTGAAGATCTTGGATAAGGCTAAGGAGTTAGCAATCAGTAATGAAGAGAAGAATTTGGCTTATCAGGTAGTTGAGTTGGAGAAGGTGATCGAATCTCAATATATCACAAGAAGTATAAATAGTAGGGCAGATGAGCTGTCTATACAAGCACGCGATCTAAGTGCTTTGAATGTGATCGCGAGCAAACTATCCAATTTATCGCTTCAGTTGTATAGCATTATCATTAGAACGGGATATGTAAAGAATGAGGCAGAATTTAAAGAAATTGAAACTTATTTTCATGCTAGACTGCCAAAGTATGAGATCAATAAACTAGGCTTTCGAGAGAAATTGTGGTTGTACAAAGCTTATTTGTGGTACAGTTTCTTGACTCAAGACTTTAAGAATTGTTATAAATACTCATCCAAATGGGTGGAGCTGTTTTACGATAATCCAAAGATGATCAATTCGAATCCTGTTTTCTTTTTAAAAGGGAATAATTACTTGTTAGAATCTTTGTTCTTTATCAAGCGTAAACAGAGATTTGATAAGACTTTAATGAGCTTTGAGAAGATTATTAAGAGTGATGGGTTTCCATTAGATAATAATATTGAAGCTTTGAGTTTCTTATATGTGAATCTAAACAAAATTAATGGACATTTTATTGATGGAAGTTTTGAAGATGGGTTGTATTTAGTTCCAAAGATCGAAGCAGAATTGAAGGAATTCCAAAGCCGAATAGATGAGCATCATGTCATGACCTTCTATTACAAGTTTGCCAGTTTATATTTTGGAGTCGGAGACAATGAGAAATGTATCTTCTATTTGAATAAGATCATTTCTAATAGATCACTTTCAATGAGGGAAGACCTATTGTGTTTCTCTCGTATTCTTCATTTGGTGGCACATTACGAAGCCGGTTACGATTACCATTTGGAATCTTTACTGAAAAGCACCTATAAGTTCTTGATCAAAATGAACGATCTACACGAAGTTCAGAAAGAGATGATCAAGTTCATTAAAAACCTTCAGAACATTTATCCTCATGAGATCAAAAAGGCATTCAGAGAATTACATAACAAATTAGAAACCTTTGAAGATGATCCTTACGAAAGTAGGGCTTTCCTATATCTAGACATTTTGTCTTGGTTAGAAAGTAATATTGAAGGTAAACCTATTGGTCAAGTTATCCGAGATAAATATTTATCAAAATATGCGGTCTAATTTTGTCATAATCGCAAAAGTTTGGAGGAAGGTTTAAAAAAATTTTACCAAATAAAAAATAATTTTACATTTGACGCATGATTCAAAAAGAGAGACATTTAAACTTCAATAACACCGCTCCTGTGGTGCGTCTCTCTATTATTACAATCACTACTACGATTACCCTTTAGGGGGGTAAAAATTACATATAAGATATTCAGGTACGTCATATTTCGAAAATTCGAAAAAGGGAAAAATAAATAAATGTCATTCCGACCGAAGTGGAGGAATCTTAAAATAGAAGCTGAAACTCCCGACGGTTCGGGACAGCTTGACAAAAAACATAAGAATGAAAGTTTTAAAATTCGGAGGAACCTCCGTAGCAAATTCAAAGACTATTAACCAGGTCTTAGAGATCGTAAAAGACCAATCAAAAGATACAAAAGTAGCAGTTGTAGTTTCTGCAATGGGAAAAACAACAGATACCTTGATCAAAGGAGCAAATTTAGCTTCTTCTAAAAATGATAGTTACAAAGAAGTATTAAGCTCACTGGAACAGCATCATTTTGATACGATCAAAGAATTGATTCCTGTAAAGGATCAGAGTAAGGTAATAAGTTATGCAAAACAGTTGTTCAATCAGTTAGAGACCATTTATGAAGGTTGTTTTTTACTTCAAGAACTTACTCCAAAAACATTGGCAAGAATTTCAAGTTTTGGTGAGATGTTATCATCGTTTGTCATTTCTGAAGTAGCCTCTAGTAGAATGAATGCGGGTTATAAAGACAGTAGAGAACTGATCGTTGCTTCTGATAATTATCTGGGAGCCATTGTAGATTTTGAGTCGACCAACGAGAAAGTAAATGATTTCTTTTCATCGAGTACAAATCAAGTAACGATCCTACCTGGCTTTGTAGCAAGAACTCCTGAAGGTAAGACAACAACCTTGGGAAGAGGAGGGTCTGATTATTCTGCAGCGATCTATGCAGCTGCTCTAGAAGCCGAGGAATTACAAATTTGGACGGATGTAAGTGGAATGTTCACAGCGAACCCAAAAATTGTGAAACAAGCTTATGGAATTCCGCAAATATCCTATCAAGAGGCTATGGAGCTCTCACACTTTGGGGCATCAGTAATTTATCCACCGACCATACAACCTGTGTTGCAAAAGTCGATTCCTATTCAAATTAAGAATACATTTTCACCGGATGACGAAGGAACCTTGATCGCAAAAGAGACCCATGAGAATGGAGCAGTTAAAGGAATTAGTCACGTAGATGGTATTGCATTAGTGACTCTTGAAGGAATTGGTATGGTAGGTATTCCAGGGTTTTCTAAACGACTTTTTGAAGCCCTATCATTGAATGAGGTCAATGTAATCTTGATTACGCAAGCTTCTTCAGAATTGTCTATTTGTATCGCTGTTAATGAATCTGATGCCGATAAAGCAAAAGAGGTTATAGATGAATCCTTTGCCTATGAGATCCAGCTGAGAAGAGTAAGACCTGTTGTTGTAGAGAAAGATATGAGTATCATTGCTTTGGTGGGAGACGCGATGAAGAGTCACCAAGGATTGAGCGGTAAAATGTTCAGTGCCTTAGGAAAGAACAACGTAAATGTAAGAGCTATCGCACAAGGAGCTTCAGAAAAGAACATATCTGCTGTTATTGACAATAAGGACGCAAAAAAAGCTTTGAATACACTTCATGAGAGATTCTTCCAAGAACGCATCAAACAATTGAATTTGTTTGTCACAGGAGTGGGAAATGTTGGAGAGAGATTCTTAGCTCAATTAGATCAACAAAAGAAGTTTTTAAAGAAAAATTTAAAACTCAATATCCGAGTGGTGGGTGTTTCGAACTCTAGAACCATGGCCTTTGATACAAGTGGAATTTCCTTAAGCACATGGAAAGAAGCCTTGGCTAGTGGTGAAAAAGCGAGTCTTGATGGCTTCTTGGATCGTATTAAGCAGATCAATCTGAGAAATAGCGTCTTTGTTGATATTACGGCTAGTGATTTGGTTTCTAAGATGTATGAGCAGTATCTGAGAGAAAGTATTGCGGTGGTTACATGTAATAAAATTGCCTGCGCTTCTGAATTGGATAATTACAGAAAGCTCAAGTACGTATCAAGAAAATACAACGCACCTTTTTTGTATGAGACCAATGTAGGAGCGGGATTACCGATTATTGATACCCTCAAGAACTTGATTGCTTCCGGTGATAGAGTTCATAAAATCCAAGCCGTTCTATCTGGAAGTTTGAATTTTGTTTTTAATAATTTCAATTCGGAAACAACATTTAAAGAAGTTGTAGCTCAAGCACAGGCTGAAGGTTATACAGAACCTGATCCAAAGATCGATCTGAGTGGAGTAGATGTAGCTAGAAAGATATTGATTCTAGCGAGAGAAGCTGGGTTTGAAATGGATCTTTCTGATATTGAAAATAAGTCTTTTCTACCACAAGAAAGTTTGGATACCAAAGACAATGTATCTTTTTATAAGTCTTTAGAGAGTTACGAGGCTGATTTTCAGAAGATGTTTAAAGAAGCAAATGATAATGCTTGTAAGCTCAAGTATGTTGCCGAGTTTGTTGATGGTAGTGCGAATGTTGGGTTACATCATATTCCGGCGAATCACGATTTTTATAACTTAGAAGGAAGTGATAATATTGTTTTATTCTACACAGACAGATACCCCAAACAACCCTTAATTGTAAAGGGAGCAGGAGCAGGAGCAGATGTAACTGCTTCGGGTATTTTTGCTGATGTCATTAGAATAGGGAATTTATAATTATGAACGAAATAAAAGTTTTTGCACCGGCAACGATTGCTAATGTTTCTTGCGGATTTGACATTTTAGGATTGTGTTTAGACTCAGTAGGGGATGAGATGATTCTGAGAAAGTCGGATTTACCCGGAGTTAAGATCACAAAGATTAAAGGCCAGGACCTACCTATGGATGCCGATCAGAATGTTGCCGGAGTAGCAGTGAAAGCCTTATTGAAAGCCTTGAACTCTAATACTGGGATCGAAATAGAGATCTATAAAAAGATCAAACCAGGAAGCGGGATTGGCAGTAGTGCGGCAAGTTCAGCAGGAGCAGTGGTTGGGGTGAATGAAATTCTTGGAAGACCTTTCTCTCGAAAAGATCTTGTAACGTTCGCAATGGAAGGAGAAGAATTAGCGAGTGGCACCGCACATGCTGATAATGTAGCTCCTGCAATTATAGGTGGGTGCACAATGGTTACAAGTTATGACCCGCTAAATGTCATCAAGATAAAAGCACCAGAAGAGCTATATGCAACTGTTATTCATCCTCAAATAGAAGTGAAAACTTCTGATTCGAGATCTGTGATTAAACAAAATATTTCCTTGAAAACTATGGTTGAGCAAATGGGAAATTTTGGTGGATTGATCTCCGGACTCTATACACAGGATTATGACCTTATAGGAAAGTCTTTGCATGACGTCATTATTGAACCAAACCGATCGATCCTAATCCCGGCTTTTGATCAAGTAAAAGAGATATGTTTCATATCAGGTGCATTAGGAAGCGGTATCTCTGGATCTGGGCCTTCTATTTTTGCACTGAGTAAAGGTGAAGAAATCGCTCAAAAAGTTGCAGAGGGAATGTCGAAAGTATATCAGGATATAGGCGTTGATTTTGATATACATGTGTCAAAAATTAATCCATCAGGAGTAAAAATATTAGATTAAACGAAATGGTCATTTCGAGAGCTTCATGACCATATAAAGATGTATTTTGGTGACTGAGGCTCTCGAAGTCGCCCCAAGAAGAAGATAAATGAACTATTACAGTTTACATCGTAAAGCACCAAAAGCTTCCTTCGCAGAAGCCGTAGTCAATGGAATAGCACCTGATAGAGGTTTGTATTTTCCAGAATCGATCTCCCCATTTTCAAAAGAGATCATTGAAAATATTGATCAGTATTCAGATGAAGAAATAGCTTTTGCGGCGATGCAACAATTTGTAGGAAATGAAATTCCTGAAGACAAATTGAAAGAGATCATTAAAGAAACCATCAACTTTGATTTTCCAGTAGTTGAGGTACACGATAATATCGCTACGCTAGAATTATTCCATGGTCCTACAATGGCGTTTAAAGATGTAGGTGCAAAATTTATGGCCAAATGTTTGGAGTATTTCAATAGAGATTCTGCTGAAGAAGTAACGGTATTAGTAGCTACTTCAGGAGATACAGGAGGAGCGGTAGCCAATGGATTTCTGGATGCAAAAGGAGTAAAGGTGGTGATCCTTTATCCATCAGGAAAGGTCTCTGATATTCAAGAAAAACAACTCACAACCCTTGGTAATAATATCTCAGCACTCGAAGTTGATGGTGTTTTTGATGACTGCCAGGACATGGTTAAAACGGCTTTTTTAGATGATGAGATCAAGATCAAATTAACTTCTGCCAACTCGATCAATGTCGCCCGATGGTTACCACAGATGTTGTATTTCTTTTTTGCCTATAAACAAGTAGCCCATTTGAATAAAGAGCTGGTATTCTCTGTTCCAAGTGGAAACTTTGGAAATATTTGTGCAGGAATTGTAGCCAAGAAATTGGGGCTACCCATAAAGCATTTGGTGGCATCCACAAATGTAAATGATACTGTTCCTAACTATTTAAAAGATGGTAACTATGTCCCTAAAGCTTCTAAAGCGACCATTTCAAATGCTATGGACGTGGGAAACCCAAGTAATTTTATCCGTATTCAAGAATTGTTTGATAATGATCTTGAAAAAATCAGAAAACACTTTTCATCCTATAGTTTTTCTGATGATCAAACTAGAGAAACTATGAAAGAAGTTTACAAACAGACTTCCTATGTGGCAGACCCTCATGGAGCTGTGGGTTATCTGGGATTAAAAGAGTATGGATTAAAAGATAATGACTTAGGAATCTTCTTAGAAACCGCTCACCCAGTTAAATTCTTAGATGTAGTTGAAGATACTCTTAATGTTCAGGTTCCTATTCCTCAGCAGATCAAAAATGTCATTGACAAAGAGAAAGTTGCCATACAAATATCTAGTTATTCGCAATTGAAAGATTATCTAAACGCTTAACGAATTACTTAAAGTATTCGTCTTTAGTAAATAACCATTCATCTAAAATGATCTTCCATTTATAGGATATATTCTGAATTTCACGACATAATAACCCAAAAAATAAGAATTATGTCAATTGTAATTAAGAATGAAAACAACGTCTTTACAGCTCAAGGGGAGATCAATCTGAGAAATGCAAAAATCTTGAAAGCATATATTCAATCTCAGTTCTTGAGATATGAACGTATTATTTTGAACATTAATGATGTAACGAAAATAGACAAAGAAGGGATTAGTATCCTCACCTCATTGTATTACAAATCTTTAAATCTAGACAAGAGCTTTTCTATTGTAGGATACGGATGTAAAGATCTTTATGATGATATATTGATGTCGGCTTAAACCTATTGCTCAACATTGTAATACACCTTGTAATAGTACATCTTCTTTTCTTCGTCAAAGCCTTTTTCGATATTCTCTTTTACAGACTCACCATCGGAAATATCCAATTTGATCTGGATCTTTGTATCTAGATTTATTTGAGATTTGATCTTGCGCTTTTCCTTTTTCAAGGTTGGGATGGATACATGGAAATGTTCATCAAGGTCTAGATTATTCTCTTTTTTATATTGAGTTTTAAATCCTTCGAAAGAATCAACTACATCAAAAGGAGAGAGGAGTTGCTCTTCCAGAATATCTTTGGTCATAACTTCTGTCTCATTGAATAACTGGATTCCCTGACTCATAAATTCTTTTTGAACAAATGTATCTCCTTCATCTACCATAGTATTGGAGAATGTAGATAACAGTTGTAAATGATGCTTTGTTTGATAGGAATCGTTCATCACCTCTTCAAGATTCAAGAATCCTTTTTTCCAATAGTTCGCGTCATAATTGTTGTTATCTACTGAGATTACTCTAAACCCATCTGTTTTTTCTGTATTTAAGTTTAAACAACCCTTATCTACTTTTTGCAGCTTTACACCTTTAGAGATCATAAAATCAAGATCATCTTCAGCCAGTTGAAACTTTAAATAATCGATCTTCTTTTCAATTTTGAATATTCCTATGGCTTCTGTTGTTATGT
>CAZDKB010000077.1:0-12943 GCA_964505885.1 uncultured Flavobacterium sp. | reverse complement strand
ACCAATGATGCCTTTGATGCATTCTTAACAGCCAACAATTTCCCTACCGTAGATGATGTACCCATAGAAGCACTTCAACAGGTATTATTAAACCATGTAATTAGTGGAAATTTACAATCTACGGATCTTAGCACTGGGTTTGCGAGTACCTTAGCGACGAGTGCCGGAACTGGACAACCAATGTCTATTTATATTGACACATCTAATGGAGTAAGATTCAACGGTATTTCTTCTGTTGAAAACGCTAATGTACAGGCTTCAAATGGTACAATGCATGTAGTAGATGCTGTGATTGGTTTACCAACAGTAGTTGATCTTGCAATTGCCACTGACGCTACAAGCACATTAGTCGCTGCTGTTTCGGCTGCGGGATTAGTAGATGCGTTATCTCAGCCAGGATCTATTACGGTATTGGCACCTACGAATGATGCATTCGGACAGTTTTTAACTGACAACAACTTAACTGGATTAGGTGATATTCCTAGCTCAGTATTAAGACAAACTTTGTTAAATCATGTAGTTGGTGCATCTTTACAATCTACAGATCTATCTACAGGTTATGCAAACACCATCGCTGAAAGTTCTGCTTCAGGAACTCCTTTATCATTATATATCAATACATCTAACGGTGTAAGATTTAATGGAGTTTCTTCTGTAATTGCTGCCAACATTAATGCAAATAATGGAGTTATTCATTTAGTAGACGGGGTAATAGGAGTGCCAAGTGTGGTGGATTTTGCGTTAGCAGATCCAAACTTTTCAACTCTAGTAGCAGCCTTAACTAGATCTGATCTAACAACAGATTTTGTGAGTATTTTATCAACTCCAGATGGCACTGCACCAGCTCCATTCACAGTTTTCGCACCTATCAATGATGCTTTTGGTGATCTGTTAGCAGAATTAAACTTATCTGGATTAGGAGATATTGATGAGCCAACATTAAATGCTACTTTAACTTATCATGTAGTAGGTGGAGTAAATGTACGAGCGGGTGGATTAACCGACAACTTTACGGTACCAACCTTAGGTGGAGATATTACAGCAAACATTACAGGTGGACCAACCTTAACAGATGGAAACGGACGTATCAGTGATATTATCGCAACAGATGTTCAAGCTGATAATGGTATAATTCATGCTATAAATAAGGTTATACTTCCTAACTAATTTAAAATAGCAACAAATAAAAAAGAGCTTACCAAAATGGTAAGCTCTTCATTTTTAACAAAATATTATTTATTTTTTGTTTAATATTTTATTATATTTGTTGAACAGTATAGTTGAGAAGCTATATCTTCCTTAATTTAAGTTTTTATTTATGTTCATAAAACCTCACTTTGTGAGGTTTTTGTTTTTTAGTCTCTTATCAAAGGTAAAGTAGAACAGCGCAGTAATCCTTCCTGTTTGGCTATTTCAGAATAAGGAACCTCTTCAACGATGAATCCTTGACCTCTCAACCAAGTATTCAATCTTGTAAAGTTCTTTTCCGAAATAATTACTTCTTCTGAAATTGAGAATACATTGCTATTCATTTGATACATCTCGTCTTTTGAAATCTCGAAGACATTTTCTTTACCAAAGTAATTCACCAACCACTCATACTCGCTCTCTATTAAGAATCCATTTTTATGAATGATGGCTTTATTCTTTCCAATTGGTTGAAAACAACAATCTAAATGCAGCGCATTCTCCTTAGGATCATCATTAGACTTTCTTAATTCAAATGCCTTGACCTTCTTATTTGGGAATAATTTCTGTAGTTCTTCAACCGCCTCTTTATTCGTTCTAGCAGTAATATAATCAGGGTAATCATCTGCAGTATAGGTCCCCACGAATATATAATCGTTCCATGGCATCACATCTCCTCCTTCAACATGACATTCATCGGGGAGTGTAATTCTATTTGCTTTGGGAATCTGAGACCATACATGTTCTATGGCCAAGATTTCACGATCTCTATCTGGAAGAATATTCGCTTTGATAAACTTATCCTCAATAACAAATCCTATATCCCTAGAAAAAATCTGATTATAATCTTCAATAATCTCTGGTCTAAAAACTTGAACATCATATTTTTCAAAGACCTTTGCTACCGCTTCCATTTCTGGAATCATATCCTCCTCTTTCGGATAAGTTCCTGCTAAAACATGTTGCTTACTTTTAGGATCATAACATTGCTCAGGTGTGGGTGTGGGTCCATTACTTCTTGCCGTTCCTAAAATTACCGATCTCAGTCGAGAGGTTTCGTTTTGAATGTTTATTGATAACATATAGACGCAAAAAAGCTTCATATTCACATATGAAGCTCAAAAATTATATTAATTTATCTTTTCTCTAGATCTACAAACTCTCTGTGGTTTGCTCCGGTATATACCTGACGTGGCCTACCAATTGGCTCTTTATTCAATCTCATTTCTCTCCATTGAGCTATCCATCCAGGCAAACGACCCAATGCAAACATTACGGTAAACATTTCTACCGGGATACCCATGGCTCTATAAATAATTCCTGAATAGAAGTCTACATTTGGATATAGTTTTCTATCGACAAAGTATTGATCTTCTAAGGCCTCTCTTTCTAATCCTTTTGCAATCTCTAATATTGGATCCTCAACACCTAGGTCTCCTAATACCTGGTCCGCTGCTACTTTTATGATCTTAGCTCTAGGATCAAAGTTCTTGTACACTCTATGACCAAATCCCATCAAACGGAAAGGATCATTCTTATCCTTAGCTTTAGCCATATATTTCTTGGTATCTCCACCATCTTCTTTGATTGCCTCTAACATTTCCAACACAGCTTGGTTTGCTCCTCCATGAAGCGGCCCCCAAAGAGCAGAAATTCCAGCAGATAGCGATGCAAATAAACCAGCATGCGAAGAACCTACGATTCTAACAGTAGAAGTTGAGCAGTTCTGCTCATGATCTGCATGTAAAATCAATAGTTTATCCAAAGCATCCTTAACAATTGGATTTATCTCAAAATCTTGATGAGGTTTCTCAAACATCATTTGTAGAACATTCTCTACATAATCCAAACTCTTTGATCCGTAATTCAACGGAAGACCTTGTTGCTTTCTCATTGTCCAAGCAACTAAAACAGGGAATTTACCCATGATCTTAACAATCGCGTTGTACATATCTTCTTCAGAATCTACATTCACAGAAGATGGGTTAAAAGAAGTTAGCGCCGATGTTAAAGAGGACAATACTCCCATCGGATGTGCATTCTTTGGAAATGCGTCTAAAATCTTCTTTACCTCTTCATCTACGATCGCATTCTCTTTGATATCTTCATGAAACTTATATAACTGATAAAGGGTTGGAAGTTCTCCAAATATCAAAAGGTAAGCTACTTCCAAAAAACTAGCCTTTTCAGCTAACTCTTCAATAGAATAACCTCTGTAACGCAAAATTCCTTGTTCTCCGTTCAAAAAGGTGATACCGCTCACACAAGATCCAGTATTCTTAAAACCAGGGTCGATTGTGATAACACCATTTGTAGATCCTCTTAACGATTTAACATCAATTGCCAACTCGTCTTCAGATCCTTTAATAATTGGGAATTCGTAAGTTTGGTCTCCTATCTGTAGCTTTGCCGTTTCTGCCATTTTTTGTCTTAAAATTTATGTTTTTTTGAAGTGTCACAAAGATAGCGATTTTAAAGGATTTTTAAAAAATACCCCAATAGATTTTAAGAATGAAAAAATAGTATCCCTCAATTGTTAAAACATAAAAAAAACCTCATAATCTGAATTATGAGGTTTCTTTATTTTTTGAATGAATTTATCTAGATCTTAAAAGCTTTTTCTTGTGGAAAATAAGCTACATCACCTAACTCTTCTTCAATACGTAATAATTGATTGTATTTTGCCATTCTATCAGATCTTGAAGCCGATCCTGTCTTGATCTGCCCAGTGTTTAATGCAACAGCAAGATCTGCAATAGTGTTGTCTTCAGTTTCTCCTGATCTATGACTCATTACAGAAGTGTATCCTGCATTCTTAGCCATATTAACTGCAGCAATTGTCTCAGTTAAAGTTCCAATCTGATTAACTTTGATCAAGATAGAGTTTGCGATTCCGTTTTCAATTCCTCTCGACAAACGCTCAACGTTAGTTACAAAAAGATCATCTCCAACCAATTGTACTTTATCCCCTACTTTATCAGTTAAAGATTTCCAACCATCCCAATCGTTTTCGTCCATTCCATCTTCGATAGAGATAATTGGATATTTAGCACACAATTCAGCTAAATATTCTGCTTGTTCTTCAGAAGATCGGATAACACCCTTATCTCCCTCAAACTTCTTATAATCATACTTACCATCTACATAGAATTCTGCAGAAGCACAATCTAATGCGATCATTACTTCATCACCGAATGAATAACCTGCATTTTTTACAGCTAAGCCAATTGTTTCTATTGCGTCTTCAGTTCCTTCCAAAGTTGGAGCAAAACCACCTTCATCACCCACAGCAGTTGATAAGTTTCTGTCATGTAATACTTTTTTCAAATGATGAAATATTTCAGAACCCATCTGCATGGCATGCGTAAAGCTCTCAGCTTTCACTGGCATAACCATAAACTCTTGGAATGCGATTGGCGCGTCCGAGTGAGAACCTCCATTGATGATATTCATCATTGGTAATGGAAGTGTATTTGCAGATACTCCACCAACATATCTGTACAATGGCATTCCTAATTCATTTGCCGCTGCTTTTGCTGCTGCCAAAGAAACTCCTAAGATTGCATTCGCACCTAACTTAGATTTATTAGGAGTACCATCAAGGTCGATCATAGTTTTATCGATCAAGTTTTGCTCAAAAACAGAAACTCCAACCAACTCTTCAGCGATAATAGAGTTCACATTTTCAACAGCTTTTAAAACTCCTTTTCCCATGTAGTTGTCTCCACCATCTCTTAATTCAACGGCTTCATGTTCTCCTGTTGATGCACCAGATGGAACTGCTGCTCTTCCAAGAACTCCGTTCTCAGTTACTACATCTACCTCTACAGTAGGGTTTCCTCTTGAGTCAAAAATCTGACGTGCGTGGATATCTAAAATCATACTCATATCACTAATAATTTAAGTTCGTTTGTTTACAATTATTTGATAGCTAAAATACGTATTATGAAGGATTTTTGAGAGGATAAAAAACAATTTATACGAAAACGATTTCACCTCTTAAAAAAGAAAACCCACTCCAGATGGAGTGGGAAAAATTGCTATGAAAAAGAAAGTGATGTTAAACATCACCTATACAAATGTATGTTTTAATTTTAATTAATCAACGTTTTATCGACAAAAGGTTTCAAATATTCGATGAATGGAATCAATTAGTTAAAAACCTCAACAAATGCCTTACACACAAGTACTAGACTAGGATGCAACCGACTTTGCTTTTTCTATATTCGATATAAATTGATCAAAAAGATATTCGGCATCATGTGGTCCAGGACTTGCCTCTGGATGGTATTGAACTGAGAAACAATTCTTATTCTTCAATCGAATTCCCGCAACAGTCTGATCATTCAAATGAACATGAGTAATCTCTACATCTTCATTCGCCTCAGTCTCCTCTCTGTTGATAGCAAAACCGTGATTCTGTGAAGTAATCTCCCCTTTTCCAGTAAGTAAATTAATCACTGGGTGATTAATCCCTCTATGACCGTTATGCATTTTATAAGTAGATATACCATTGGCCAGTGCGATCACTTGATGACCCAAACAAATTCCAAACAATGGCAAATCTCTTTTAATAATCTGTCTTGCTACTTCCTGAGCTTCGTGTAATGGTTCTGGATCTCCAGGACCGTTTGAAATAAAATATCCGTCAGGGTTCCAAGACTCAAGATCTTCAAAACTAGAATTATATGGATATACTTTGATATAGGCACCTCTCTTAGCTAGGTTTCTAAGTATATTCTTTTTGATTCCAATATCCAAAGCCGCGATTTTGATATCCGAATTTTCGTCTCCCACGAAGTAAGGTTCTTTTGTCGACACTTTCGATGCCAACTCCAATCCTTCCATGCTAGGAACATCCGCAAGTTTTGCTTTCAATGCATCAATATCATCTACTTCAGTAGAGATGATAGCATTCATCGCTCCATTATCTCTGATATATGAAACCAAAGCTCTTGTATCTACATCAGAGATCGCCACAAGATTGTGCTTTTCAAACCAATCTTTAAGATTTCCATCAGAATCTACACGTGAGTGTTCAAAGCTGAAATTACGAACTACCAAACCGGCAATTTTAATTCCGTCTGATTCTACCTCATTGTCATTAACTCCATAGTTACCAATATGCGCATTGGCTGTTACCATGATCTGTCCAAAATAAGATGGATCAGTAAAAATTTCTTGATAACCTGTCATACCTGTATTAAAACAGATTTCTCCTGTAGCTGTTCCTTCTATTCCAATTGATTTACCATAGAAAATGGTACCGTCTGCTAGTAAAACGAGTGCTTTCTTACGTTTTTGATATTTCATTTGAGCGTTTTAATGCGATTTCTGATTTACTCAGAAATGAAGTTTGACAAAAATACAAATTAATGTGCAAGGAAGATTCTAAGAGTTATTAGATTTTATTGACAAAAATTAGATTATCTGTATTCCGATAATTGGAGTTGTAAATAGGAATTGAGAACAATGAATACTATCCAAATAAAATTTCAAAGATTCATCATTTCATCCATTTTGCCATCTTATCAAGAAGTTCATCTTGATTGAATGGTTTGGACATAAAGTCTACAAAACCTGAATCCATAGCCTTATCTACATCATTTTTCATAACATATGCAGATTGCGCTACAATCTTTATTTCAGGTCTTATTTTTATAATCTCCTCAGCCGTTTCATAACCATTCATTAGAGGCATTCTCAGATCCATAAGCACTAGATCAATTGATTCATTGTTCTTTATTGTCTCAATGGCATCCTTTCCATTGTCAACATACAAGGCTGTAACTGGGAATCCTTCAAACAGAGATTTTAAGTATTCAATATTCAAAATTTCGTCCTCAACGATTAACACAGTTTTTCCTTCTATCATCGCAATAGAATCATCGTAATCATATCTCTCTTCAGCTAGCTCGGTATTGGACTGACCTTTTCGATAAGGTATCTCGAAACTAAAAGTAGATCCCTTCCCAACTTCAGATACTACACTTAAAGTACCTTCTAGGAGCGTTATAATTCCTTTTGAAATCGAGAGACCAAGACCCGTTCCTTGATGCACATACTCTTGCTTCTCTACTTGTTGAAAACGTTCAAAAATAACTTCTAGTTTTTCTTCTGGAATTCCTATACCTGTATCCTGAACAAAACATTGCAATTTGTCATCAATTAATTTATACCCAAAATTAATCGTTCCCTCTTCCGTAAACTTCAATGCATTACCAATCAGGTTACTCATAACTTGCTGAAGTCTTTCCGGGTCTGTAACGATGTATAGATCCTTGAGTTTCTTTGGAACTTTCAGTGAAAGTTTCAAATGGTCTTTACCTCTCTCTTTTTTGAGCTGATCAAATGTGGTCTTTAACTGACCAAACAGAGTTTCTAGATTACAATTAATCTTTTCGATCTTTAACTCTTGAGCTTCAATCTTAGAAATATCTATGATGTCATTGATCAAGTTCAACAGTTGTTGTGAGCTGTTTTCTATAATATCAATATACTTTTCTCTAGCCTTAACAGAGAGATCAGGGTTTCTTAAAAGATTTGCAAAACCAACAAGACCATTCATTGGAGTTCGGATCTCATGGCTCATGTTGGCCAAAAATTGATTTTTATAAATATTGGCGGCCTCTGCTTTTACCTTTGATTGTCTTAATTCAGATTCCGCTTCTTTCGCTTTTGTAATCTCTTGAACAATCCCGGCTAGTTTTATATTCTCACCTTCCTTAAAGGTAATTTGTCCAATGTCCTGGAACCACTGATAACTTCCATCTATATTTTGCATTCTATATTGACACTCATAGAGTTCTGCTTCTCCTTTCAAATGAGCACGCATGGCGTTCATGGAGGGCTCAAAATCATCGGGATGCACGATCTTCATAAAATCCTGATAATGGTTGAAGGCAGACGCCTTTCTTCCTAACATATCGGTTTTCTTCACATTGAAGGATACTTTACCCGAAGGCAATTCCATTTCCCACCATGCCATATTTCCAGATTCTAAAGCCGTTGAAAGCCTTTGCTCTGTGTGCATCAAGTCGGCCTTCACCTTTTTTAAGGGTCCTAAGTTGATAAAATTCAGCACCACACCATCAATCACTTTCTTAGAAGTAATAAACGGATTGATCTTTATGAGATACCAATGATTGTCATTATCTTGAATTTCATATTCGAAGGATTTCAGATCTTCCAAAGACTTCTTCGAACTTGCAATGATTGTCTTTCTTTTATTCTCATCAAATTCTGAAGCAAAGCTCACAATAGAACGGCCTATATCTGAATCTTCTAGCTTAAAGATTTCTTTAATTACCGGAGTGAACTTTCTGATATTAAGCTTTGTATCTAAGAATAAGGTACCTACATCTCCTGCATTTAGGAGGTTGGTCATGTCATTATTCAAGTTCTCAAGCTCTTTATTTTTCTCTTGTAGCTCAGTATTAACAGTATATAGCTCTTCATTCACCGATTGAAGCTCCTCATTAGAGCTTTGAAGCTCCTCATTGGAAGACATTAGTTCTTCATTTGAGCTTTGCAATTCTTCATTACTTGTTTCGAGTTCTTCAACCACATTCTGCAATTCAGATCGATTACGCGTTAATTCAAGCTCAAGATCATCGATTCTTTGTTTTGATAAATTGGGAAGATCTTTGTCTGAAAGAACAATGGATGCTACCTCTTCATCCTCCTTTACATCGATGAATTCCACCAGATAGGTATTAGCCCCTTTTGCAAGATTACTAATCTTTTCAAAACTTATATCTGAGACAAAGGTCTTATCATCGGTCTTTATGGATATATTACGATATTGAACAGATTGATTCTCTTTTAACACTCTCCTAACCCCATTTCTTATAATGGTAGACAATTCAATCCCCGTGATTTTCAATAGGTTGTTTTGAAACTGTCCTTCGGGTAGGGTAAGCCATGGTTTTAGATCTCCGACCGTAAAAAGAATATCGTAGTTAGGATCAATAAAAACAGAAGTTGGAGAATGTTTCTTACTTAAATATTTGTAAAAAGTAAGATCCTTGATGCTATTAAAAGCATTGTCTTTTAATTTTGAATGAAAAGCTTCTTTCAAGTATTGAAGTCCTGCTGAAGGCTCATTATCGAAATCTTCATCTCTTCCAACACGCGAATTTTCAGTATTATTCTGATAGATCTTCCATTTGCTATCAATGACGTCGAAATACTTGGCAACGGGGCCCAGAGATTCGCTAGAACCTAAAAACAAAAATCCGGATTTATTTAGAGCGTATTGAAAATTCCCAAGAACTTTATTTTGAGTGGTATTATTCAAGTAGATCAACAAGTTTCGACAAGAAATCATGTCCATTCTAATAAACGGAGGATCTTTTGTGACATCGTGAAAAGAGAATACGATTTTCTCTCGGATAAATTTTGCAATCTGTATTCTATTTCCACCCTTTACAAAATACTTATCAAGAAACTTAGAATCGATATCCGCAATATCGTTAACGGAGTAAATCCCTGTTGAGGCAACGTCTATAGACCTTCTATCAATATCAGTAGCAAAAATCTTGAAATCAGCATTGAGATCATGTAGAGTGATATAATTATCAATTAAGATTGCCAAAGAATAAACTTCTTCTCCTGTAGAGCAACCGGCAACCCAAATTCTCAAATTTTTATTGTCCTTATTGATCTTAAACAAATTAGGGATCACCTTTGTATTGAGGATTCCATAAGCTTCCTGATCTCTAAAAAAGCTGGTAACACCAATTAAAAACTCTTGATATATGGTTCGAGTTTCTTTTTTATCCTTTTTCAAGATCTCATAATAATCTTCCAAAGAATCTGTATTGAAAATAGTCATCCTTTTTTCTAGTCTTCTCAGAAGAGTATTGGTTTTGTATTTCTTAAAATTAACACCTGACGACTTTTGAACAAGCTCGAGAATCGCGTCATATATTTTTTCGTGATCATTGGACTGTACAGCCGCCGAGCTAAGATCAATTCGTTTGTCATGTAACTGTACGATCTTATCCGCTATCTTTTCTGGCTCCAAGATAAAATCGGGAAGGTTTGTTGATATAGAAGAATTTGGCATTCCATCGAACTGAGCAGACGCAGGGTCCTGAACAATAATCGTTCCTCCCGCTTCTTTAATTGTCTTTATGCCTCGAGAACCGTCCGTACCTGTTCCTGACAAGATAACTCCATACGAGAACTCCTTGTACTCCTCTCCAAGGGTATGGAAAAAAATATCAATGGGAAGATTCAAATTTCCTTTTGGAGCTTTATCTAAAAAAACAAGTTTCCCGTCTTTGACCTGCAAATTTTTTGTAGGCTCATTCAAATAGATACAATTTGGTTTTAACTCCATTTGATCTTTCGCCGTGTAGATTTTCATCTTTGTGCGCTTAGCCAACAGCTCAGGCATCAGACTTTTAAAATCTGGAGACAAATGTTGAATGATCACGAAGACCATTCCAGAGTTATGTGGAAGGTTATCAAAAAGGTGCTGTACGGCATCCAAGCCTCCAGCCGAAGCTCCAATACCAACAACAAAAAGTTGATTATCCGAATTCATAGAGTAAAATCTTATATCCCAACTAAAGTTAGAAATATTTTAAAATTTTACAATTTTTTATTCAATGAATACTGAAATTACTACAAGGTGTTGTAAAATTCGAATATGGTTTTGAGATGCTCTGGTTTCCCTGCCCTCAATTTATTCTTAGACATGTAGTCTTTAAGCTGCTTGCGTTTGTCGGAGTCCTTAACAGAATTCAACAAAGATTTTTTACTGCCAGAAAACGGCATGATATTATCCTTATCATCGATGATAAAGTAGCTCCATTTCTGTTGAATCTTTGTTTTCTTTCTATTTACCATTGGATTGGGAGAAGCCTTCAAAAGTGTGATATAATGCTTCTTTACCAATGATACTTTTTTCCCAGCCTGAATGACTTCGTAAATATTCTTTTGTTTCGTCACAGGATCTGTCATTACAGAGAAATTCCTGTCGTAAATGATCACTCTCTTTACAGAGGCTAGATTGTATACGAACGTTGAGTCATTGTCTAGTTTACTCTGAAACTTACCAGTTTCGATGTTGTAGTTGATATCCCTTAGGATATAAACCTTATTCTCTGAATAAAGTCGGCCTTGATGATTCTCTTTTTTATTGAACATCATCACGGTTCCTACAAGACCTTTCTTAGCTAAAGTGATATCATCAAATTCTCCAATGACTCCCATAATCTTTGAGAATTCAGCTGAATTTCCTGTTAGAGTTCTAAACTGATCATTTCCAAGACCATTAAGATTAGCTGCTGGATCATAAACTCTCGTGTTCTCGTAGGCCTCTAAAAAAGACTGAGAAAAGACTGAAAAACTAGTTAGCAATGCTAGAAGCAGAAAAGGCTTTAACTTATTCATAGTAAGTGTTTTATTGATTGATTGCCTAAATATACAATTTTATCATAAAATATCACTCGCTAATAACTGTCTCAAAGCTTCTGGTTTTTTATAAGATAATTTCTTGCTTTTGTAGAATTGCGCAATTTGCTTTTTCTTTTCAGCATCGTCACCAGCAAAAATGGAAAGAACACCTCTTTTATTTAATTTAAACTCTGTTAATTCGTTATCCTTATACAAGAAGTAATCTTCAGTATGCTTAAACTTATCCACTTTTCTATTTACCATTGGATTCGCAGATCCTTCTACAACTTTCAAGTGGTGAAAGTTTAATAAAGACGCTTTTTTAGTCTCAAAGATTACCTCAAATATTCTACTATCAGTTTCTGTTTCGAATTTCTTGAAGGTCATTCCATTAATGATCATTTTGTTGAAGGTTCTCAAATCAAAAACAAAAATGGAATCTGTACTATACTTTGCTACGATTCTATTTCTTCTTAAATTGAAATTTACTCTACCAACAGCAACTCTCTTGTTATCATTTGTTTGGATGATTCCCGTGCTTTCCCAACCGTTATATAAATAGATCGACCCCTCTACTCTTCTGGGAGGATTTACAAATACTGCGGATGAACCAAACGAACTCTGGTTTACATTAAATGCTCTCGTAAGCACCTCAGAAGTATTATTTACTACTCCTTCGTTTGTTCCCTGAGCAAAAATGACGGTAACGAATAATGATAAAACAATGGTTAGGGTTGATCTTTTCATGAATGTTGTGCTTTAATTTTTTTCAAAGTCTTCAAAAGTAAAAAATAAAAAAGGGATAAACCAATAGTTTATCCCTTCAAAAATGTTAATGTTTTAACATTCTATTCTTCTGATTTCTCTTCAGTTGGAGTTTCAACCGCTTCTGTAGTTGCCTCAACAGCTTCTGGAGCCTCTTCAGTCTTTTTTCTTCTACTTCTACGAGTTGATTTTTTCGCTTTTTTACCTTTAGGGCTATATAGTTCGTTGTAGTCTACTAATTCGATCATCGCCATTGGAGCGTTATCTCCTAAACGATTACCTAATTTAATGATACGTACATAACCTCCTGGTCTGTCGCCAACTTTTACAGAGATATCTTTAAATAATTCTGCAACTGCATATTTGTTTCTCAAATAGCTAAACACAACTCTTCTATTGTGAGTAGTATCTGATTTTGACTTAGTAATTAATGGCTCAACGAATTTACGCAAGGCTTTCGCTTTCGCTTCAGTTGTGTTAATTCTTTTGTGCTCAATTAATGAACAAGCCATATTGGCTAACATCGCTTTTCTGTGCGCTGTCTTTCTACCTAAATGATTAAACTTTTTTCCGTGTCTCATGA
>CAZDKB010000076.1:6856-12957 GCA_964505885.1 uncultured Flavobacterium sp. | reverse complement strand
GGTTACCCAACGACTACTTCTGATTCCCATAGCGCAGATCTTTCTAGCAAAAGGAGTTCCTACATCCAGCCAAACACCGGTTTCTCCTTTGCTTCTCACACCTGTCAAACCGTATTCTGCAATGGTCTTAATGATCACTTCTTCCAGCAATCGTAAGTACTTATGAATATCAGTAAAGAAATTCTCTAGGTCCAAGATTGGATAACCCACAATTTGACCTGGACCATGATAGGTTATATCACCACCTCTATTGATTTTATAATAAGTAGCCCCTCTTTCTTCGAGCTGTTTTTCGTTGATCAACAAGTTGTTTTGATCTCCACTTTTCCCTAAGGTATAGACATGAGGATGCTCAACAAACAAAAAGTGATTCGGAGTTTCTTCTTGGATTTCTGAAGCTCTGTTATTTCGTTTGATGGCGATGATATGGTCCAAAAGTTCTGTCTGGTAATCCCAGGTTTCTTTATAGTCTTTTGATCCCAGATCAAGTAAGTGAATTTGTTTGTTCATAAGGCAGTACAAAGATACGTATTTGAATGTATCCGTTGCACTTTTTGCTGGCTTCAGAAACTAAATGGAAATTAAAATCGTTTTAGAAACAATTCCCTTATTTTTGTCGCATGTCTATAACCGTACAATCTGTTTCAAAATCTTATGGTGATCAATTGGCTTTGAATGATGTTTCCTTCTCTGCTCATAAAGGAGAGATCATAGGTTTCTTAGGTCCGAATGGAGCCGGGAAATCTACTATGATGAAGATCTTAACAGGTTATATTCTGCCAAATCAAGGTGAAGTCTCAGTAGCCGATGTTGATGTTCTATCTGATGCAAACCTTGCGCAAAAGAACATAGGATATTTACCCGAACAAAATCCTTTGTACAAGGACATGTATGTACGTGAATATTTGAAGTTCAGAGCAGGAATATTTAAGGTCGACAAGAATAGAGTGGAAGAGGTTATTGAATTGGTAGGATTGACTCCAGAGGTCACAAAAAAGATCGGTCTGTTGTCCAAGGGATATCAGCAAAGAGTGGGAATTGCAGCTGCCATTCTTCACAATCCTGAAGTATTGATCTTAGATGAGCCAACAACAGGTTTAGATCCCAATCAATTGCAAGAGATCCGTACTTTGATCAAAGAGCTTGGAAAAGAAAAGACCATCTTGTTTTCAACACATATTATGCAAGAGGTTGAAGCGATCTGTGATCGTGTGATCATTATCAAAAAGGGAAAACTTCTTTTAGATGAACCGATTAAGAAATTGAAGAATTCGAAAGAACAGACGATCAAAGTTATCTTCGATTCGAAGGTAGATCTAAAGATCTTGGAGAAATTACCTAAACTCAGTTCCTTTGTTGAAGGCTCTGACAATTCATGGCAAATTGTCTTCAACTCTAAAAAAGATATGAGAGCCACTATTTTTGACTTCGCCAAGGAACAAGATCTAAAGATTCTAGAGCTAAACTCTCAAAACAAGAGTTTAGAATCGTTGTTTAAAGAAGTAACAAACTAGGCAAAAGCCATTTCGATTATATTTCTTTCTGTATTCTAAGAGTGATAAACCCGAGTATTTTCAAATGTATTTCTAAAGGCTTTTTCATCGTTATATCCAATTCCATACATCATTTGAAGAATGGTGTAGGTAGATCGCTAAAGTCTCTTTTAGTGTTTATTAATAATTCTAAGAGCCTCTTTTCTGCTTAAAGAATGAAGGTCGGTTTGGTTTACAAAATTAATCACCCATTCTGGATTTCGTTTGCTGTAGTCTCTTAAGATCCAACCTATGGCTTTATTGATAAAGAACTCATTGGATCCTAAAAGTTTATTAATGACATAGGAAAGTAATTCTGTATCTGTATTTTCTTTGTATTTCAGTTGGAATAGAATCGCAGATCGTTGCAACCACATATTCTCTGACTCTAACCATTTGTCAACGTATTTTTGCCTGAACTCAGGAAAGATCTTGAAATAGGATCCCATTAAATGAGCAGCAATAAAA
The DNA here is from genome assembly GCA_964505885.1 of uncultured Flavobacterium sp. Taxonomy (GTDB): domain Bacteria; phylum Bacteroidota; class Bacteroidia; order Flavobacteriales; family Flavobacteriaceae; genus Polaribacter. The sequence goes on along the minus strand of CAZDKB010000076.1, from coordinate 10,957 downwards.
TCAACCGTATCCCACCAGGATTTATGAATTACCATATATTCTAAAAGTTCGATGTCTTGCTCGTCAAATTTTCTTTGGTATTTGGCAACCAATTCCTGACCAAACATCTGGAATTCTCTTTGAGGTTTGTTCCAAAGTTCCTTTACGAGCTCCTCTAATTCTTCCTTATGAGGAAGATATGTTTTTACCAAAAAGGGTTTCTGAATTTCTTTTCTAACCGGGGCTTTAATTCCAAAGAATTCGAACTGATCTCGCATATATGATCGCTGTCCGGTAGCGATCTCTGGTTTTGCATTTCGCTGAAACTCTTCTGTTAAAACCTCAATAAACTCAGACATCAGCCTTTTTCTTTAAAGGTTCTCCTTTTTTGTACTTACCATCATAAGCATAGATATCTGGAAGGTGAGCAATGTCTTCATGAACTGGTGAAGTGATAATGTATTTTCCAATGTCTAAATTGTAATACAATTTCCTGTTTCCTGAAATCACAGTAATATGAGGTCCATCTTGCTTTGAAGACTCTTCTTCTAATTGATTGGTTTGATCTGGAAGATTCTCCAGTATATACTCATATAGCCCATCTTTATGAACGGAGTAAATCGCTAGTTTACCTTCTTTATCTCTGATGTGATATCTGCTAAATTTCTCGTCTTTTATGTAGATATCCATTTGAATATTTGAAATAGGAACCCCTACTTGATCTAGTTTTAAATAATCATTTTGAATGATAACATGTCTACTACTAAGATCTCCCTTTTTTCTTGTCAGTTGCAATACTAAACTAATGCCCATGACTGAAACTAATAAGATCTGAAACCAATATTCTTTCAAGTCTTCAATACCATCGATGAGAGTAAAGAAATAGATTAAAGCCCCAAAACCAATCATCAATACACATCCACTGGCAACGCCAATATCATTTGATTTTTTTAAGCCGTTATAGAAGAATTTAACCAACTAGTTTAATTTAAAGTTTACGTGTTGTTTTTCTAGGGTTTGGAGCAATTCCGATGTGATCTTGATCTTTGTATTTCTGCTAGAAACATCCAACTCTACCTCTTCCTCCACATCATAAATCACAAAGCGTAAAGATTGCTTTCCTTTGTTGTTTTTAAAGATGCTCTCAAAGGCGGCAACCGATTTTTCATTCACATGTTGAATCGGGATCTTTACTGTGATCTTCTTACACATATCATCCATGACATCATGCAATAACTTGAAGTCGGTGAACTTTAATCTTGCATCTCCTTGAACACCTTCTCTGTTAACCCAGCCTGCCAAAATAGTCGTTCTGATATATAAAAAAGAGTTAGGAACCAAGAAGTGTTTATATTTTAAATATTCTTCACCAAAGATCTTGAATTCATAACTATCTGAATAGTCTTCAACTACAAAAATGGCCCATCCTTTCCCTGATTTTGAAACTCGGTGTTGAACTTCAGTGACAATTCCTCCAAAGGATAAATTAGAACCTACGTTTTTATTTAGGTCTCCTTTGAAATCAACTACGGCAGCATTACAGAATTTTAATTCGTTCTTAAAATCGTCTAAGGGGTGTGCCGAAATGTAAATTCCAACCACCTCTTTTTCCTTGGCTAACCTCTCCATGGTTCCCCATTCTTCAGTATTAGGGATATCAGGTTCAGGAAACTGAATTTCTGAAGCTTCACCGAACAAGGAAACCTGTGATGAGTTTAAATTCTCTTGATATTTACTTCCAAAACGGATCGCTTTTTCAATAAAAGTTTGACCTTTTTCATCTAAAGCGTAATACTGTGATCTATGTGTGCTTGTAAAGGAATCAAAACCTCCGGCGAGAATTAAACCGTCGAATGCTTTTTTGTTTGCCGCTCTAAGATCCACTCTTTTCGTGACGTCGAAGATTGATTTATAGGGTCCGTTTTCTTTACGTTCTTTGATAATCGCCTTCACAGCAGAACCTCCAACTCCCTTAATAGCTCCCATTCCAAATCGGACTGCTCCTTCTTTGTTTACAGAGAACTTTAAGTAAGATTCATTTACATCGGGTCCTAATACCTCTAATCCCATTCGCTTGCATTCTTCCATAAAGAACGAAACCGATTTGATGTCATTCATATTATTCGAAAGAACCGATGCCATATATTCTGCTGGATAGTGCGCTTTCAAATAAGCAGTTTGATATGCAATCCAAGCATAACAAGTGGAGTGCGATTTATTAAATGCATAAGAAGCAAAAGCTTCCCAGTCTTTCCAGATCTTTTCCAGTTTGTCTTCTGGATGTCCATTTTTTCCTGCCTGTTCAATGAATTTCGGTTTCATCTTAGCAAGAACGGCTGCTTGCTTTTTACCCATCGCCTTACGCAAGACATCTGCTTCACCTTTGGTAAAGTCGGCTAACTTTTGCGAGAGTAACATTACTTGCTCCTGATAGACCGTAATCCCGTAGGTTTCGGCCAAGTATTCTTCCATGGCTGGCAAATCGTATTCGATAGCTTCGTCTCCATGTTTTCTTCGTACGAAAGATGGGATATATTCCATGGGTCCTGGACGATAGAGTGCGTTCATCGCAATCAAGTCTCCAAAAACAGTAGGTTTTAATGAGCGCATGTGCTTTTGCATCCCAGGAGATTCATATTGGAAGATACCAACGGTTTCTCCTCTCTGGAAAAGCTCATAAGTTTTCTCATCATCCAATGGAAAATTCTCTGGATCTAACTCAATTCCCTGTCTAGCTTTAACGATCTTAACCGTGTCTTTAATCAGCGTTAAAGTTTTGAGTCCTAAGAAATCCATCTTTAACAATCCTGCGCTTTCTACAACGGCATTGTCAAACTGAGTGACATACATGTCGGAGTCTTTAGCGACAGAAACAGGAACGTAGTTCGTAATATCTGAAGGTGTGATGATGACTCCACAAGCATGAATTCCAGTATTTCTCACTGAACCTTCCAAAACCAGTGCTTTATTGATGGTTTCGGCTTCAATTCCTGATCCTTCAGAAATGGCTTTCAGCTCATTGACCATATCCTTTTCTTCAGATCTCAGGCCTGCAACTTTTCCTTTGGATTTTGGATCTTCCCCAAAGATATTCTTCAGTTTAATATTAGGAATCAACTTGGCAATTCTATCGGCTTCAAATAAAGGAAGGTCCAAAACACGAGCCGTATCACGAATAGAAGACTTGGCTGCCATAGTTCCATAGGTGATGATCTGAGCCACCTGATTTGCACCATATTTGTTGATCACATAATCCATTACTCGCCCACGACCTTCATCATCAAAGTCAATATCGATATCTGGCATAGATACACGTTCCGGATTTAAGAATCTCTCAAAAAGTAGATCGTATTTGATGGGATCAATATTGGTGATGGTCAAACAATAGGCCACTGCAGATCCTGCTGCAGAACCACGACCGGGCCCTACCGAAACTCCCATTCTTCGGGCTTCTTTAATGAAATCCTGTACGATCAAGAAATAACCAGGATAACCGGTATTGGCGATTACTTCTAATTCGAAGTCGAGTCGCTCTTTGATATCGTCGGTAATCTCCTTATAACGTTCCGCAGCTCCAGAATAGGTAAGATCTCTCAAATAATTGTTTTCACCGCGTTTCCCTCCATCTTCCAAATCGGCAGCATCTTGAAATTCTTCAGGAATATCAAAGGCGGGTAAGAGTACATCTCTTGCCAGCGTAAAAGGTTCTATTTTGTCTACAATCTCCTGAATATTTAGAATCGCTTCAGGATGATCTGCAAACAGTTTTTTCATTTCATCGGTCGACTTGAAATAATATTCATCATTCGGAAGTCCATATCGATAACCACGACCTTTTCCTTTCGGAGTTGCTTGCTTTTCACCATCCTTTACGCACAATAAAATGTCATGTGCGTTTGCATCCTCTTTGTTCAGGTAGAATGTATTGTTAGTAGCAACGGTTTTGATCTTGTGCTTGTCAGCAAACTTTAAGAGTGTTTCATTTACGACTCTTTCATCTTCCTGATTATGGCGCATGAGTTCTATGTAAAGGTCGTCGCTAAACTGTTCTTTCCACCAAAGTAAGGCTTCTTCCGCTTGAGATTCCCCAATATTCAAGATCTTATTCGGAACCTCACCATA
>CAZDKB010000076.1:0-6846 GCA_964505885.1 uncultured Flavobacterium sp. | reverse complement strand
AAGTACAATGACGTCTTCTTTGTATTGTTCAATAATCTTTCTGTCGATTCTCGGAACATAGTAAAAACCGTCAACAAAAGCTTTGGATGACATCTTTGCAAGGTTGTGATATCCTTTTTTATTCTTTGCTAAGAATACGACTTGGTAGCCATTGTCTTTGATGTTTTTATTAGTGTGATCTTGACAAACAAAAAACTCACAACCTACAACAGGTTTGATAGGGTTTTCGGCATCTTTATTGGCGTTTGCAACCGTTTGTACAAACTGAAAGGCCGCCATCATGTTTCCGGTGTCGGTTAAGGCAACGGCAGACATATTATCATCTATGGCAGCGTTGACCAAATTGCCAATTTGTATGGTAGACTGAAGTACAGAGAACTGAGTATGGTTGTGCAGATGAGCAAATTGAACATCTTCTAGTTCTGCTAATCCTTCTGCAGTAGATTTTTTGGTTTCAACCGTTTTAAGTGATTCTAGTCTTTTTCGGATCTTATCACTCTCTTTTTTAAGGTTGATATGTTTGAGACCAATAACTTGAATGGTCTTTGGATTTGCTTCTGAGAAATTCTCAAAATACTCCTGGTCAACATCCAATTCTTCTTTAGAGAATTCACCCAAGCGGATCAATTCTAAGAAGCATCTAGTGGTTGCTTCTACATCGGCAGTTGCATTGTGAGCTTCGTCAAAACCGACTCCAAATAAATAATTGTGAAGTTCAGTTAGCGTTGGCAGTTTGAATTTACCACCACGTCCACCAGGGATCTGACACATTTGAGCTGTATGTTCTGTACAGGTATCTAAAACCGGAAGTTGAGTAAGATTATTTTCGACCCCCAATCGGTGGAATTCACATCCCATGATATTTACGTCGAATCCCACATTTTGTCCAACAATGTATTTTGTTTTCTGTAAAGCTTCATTGAATAACTCCAATCCTTCACTCAAAGAGATTCCTTGCTCTGCAGCAAGATCAGTCGAGATTCCGTGTATTCTTTCCGCATCATAAGGAATATTAAAACCATCTGGCTGAACCAAAAAATCATTATGTTCAATCAGATTACCCATCTCATCGTGCAATTGCCAAGCAATTTGAATACAACGAGGCCAGTTATCCGTATCGGTTATAGGGGCATTCCAACTCTTCGGTAAACCAGTGGTTTCCGTATCAAAAATCAAGTACATAAAAGCGGATTTCTCTTCTTACAATTAAGTAGTTTAAAAGTAGGGAAAATGGACTAAAAAGAAATGAGAAAAGCAAGGCTAGTTATAAAGCGTTATTAACAATGCGTTTTACAGTTTGCGATAATCTGAGCATTCCTATTTATTTCCATGTAACGATTTTGTACCTTAGTAGACAAATCAGTACTGAAAACCTTATAAATTAAATAGATCAACATGAAAAAATTAGTAGTATTCTTCATCGCGTTAGCAACCAGTATTTCTATTCAAGGACAGACCTTAGATGAAATATTGTCCAATTATTTTGAGAATATCGGTGGAAAAGAAAAATTAGCTTCTGTCAAAGGAGTTAAGATGACAGCTTCAATCAATCAAATGGGAATGACGATTCCATTAGAGATTTACAATTTTGCGGATGGAAAACAAATGACCATTATATCATTCCAAGGGAAAACAATAAAATCGGGTGTCTTTGATGGAGAAACTTTATGGAGTACAAATTTCATGACAATGAAAGCCGAAAAGAGCGATGCAGAAACTACTGCAAATTTCAAGTTGTCCATAGGAGATTTCCCTGATTCTTTTTTAGATTATAAGAAGAAAGGTTATAAAGCAGAACTATTAGGGAAAGAGACTATTGACGGAACAGAAACCTTTAAAATCAAGTTAACTAAAAAACCTGTTACCATAGATGGTAAACAAGAGGAAGATATCGAGTTTTACTTCTTCGATACAGAGAATTTTGTTCCTATAGCTATTCATGCAGAGATCAAATCAGGTCAAGCAAAAGGAATGATGTCTGTTGTTTCTATGAGTGATTATGATGAGGTAGATGGAATTTATTTTCCATTTTCAATGACTCAAGGGGTGAAGGGTCAGCCGGGTCAACCTATTACTATTTCCAAAATTGAGCTAAACCCAACGGTAGACGCTAAAGAATTTACCTATCCAGAAGAAGAAAAGAAAGAAGAGGAAAAGAAAGAAAAGCAATAAAATCAAGAAGCCTTAGCATTGTCTAAGGCTTTTTTCGCAACCAATCAAAACTTTACAAATGAAAAAATTACTATTAGGAGCTTTCCTTGTGGGAATTCTTTTACCCATGTCTGGAACTGCTCAAAAGAAGGTCTCTATAGAAGCCAAGCAGCTTTTTGGGGATATCAGAGCTAGGCATATTGGCCCAGCTGTGATGAGTGGAAGAATCAACGACTTAGAAGTTCATCCCACAAACAATAGAATTATCTACGCTGGAACTGCTGGAGGAGGAGTATGGAAGTCCAATGATGGAGGAACTACTTTCAATCCGATTTTTGATGAATATTGTCAATCTATCGGTGCAGTCGAAATAGATCCTAATGATCCTGATAATACCATTTATGTAGGTACAGGTGAAACATGGACAAGAAATAGTGTATCTGTAGGAGACGGATTATACAAATCTGTGGATGGCGGAACCAACTGGACCAAATTAGGATTTGAAAAGTCAGAAAGAATCGCCAATATCATCGTAAACCCTAAGAATTCAAAAGAGATCTTTGTTGCAGTTTTAGGTGCGCTTTGGGGTGATAGTGAAGAAAGAGGAGTTTACAAAACTACTGATGGCGGTGCTACTTGGAATAAGATCTTGTATACAAACCAAAGAACCGGTTGTGCAGATTTGGCTATGGATCCAAAGAATCCAAATGTTCTATATGCCTCTATGTGGGAGTTCAGAAGAACGGGTTGGTCTTTCGAATCAGGAGGAGAGAATAGTGCGCTCTACAAATCTACGGATGGCGGGGCTTCATGGAATAAGATACATAATGGTTTTCCAGAAGGAAGTTTAGGAAGATTAGCAATTGCAGTTGCTGAGACCAACTCAGATGTGTTGTATACGGTTATTGAAGCTGAGCAAGATGAGAGAAAAGGATTATACAGAAGTGATGATGCAGGTGCTAATTGGAAGCAATTGAATAATGATTTCGGAATTACCGTTCGTCCGTTCTACTTCTCAAGAATTGTAATCGACCCCAGAGATGAAAATGTTGTTGTCAAAGGAGGCTTAAACGGATCTATCTCTAGAGATGGAGGTAAAACCTTTAAGAACCTTGGAAACATGCATAGCGATATTCACGATATTGTTTTTGACATTAAAGATTCAGACCGTATTTATGCGGGAACTGATGGAGGTGTTTACAGGTCTTGGAACGGTGGAACAACTATGGAGATCGTGGAGAACTTACCTTTATCTCAATTCTATCAAATCAGTGTAGATGATGCAGAGCCATACAATATCTATGGAGGTTTACAAGACAACGGTTCCTGGTACGGACCGTCAAGTTCAATAGGCGGAATCAATGCCAAGGATTGGAGTTGTGTTGGGCAGGGTGATGGTTTTAGAGTCTTAAAGCATCCAACCAAAGACATCATTTATTCAGAAATGCAGGGTGCAGAGAATGTTTGGAGAACAGATACGAAAAACAAACGAGTAAAAACCATCCAACCCTTACCGCAAAAAGGTTATCCTAAGTTGCGTTTTAATTGGAATGCTCCAATGGCGATCAGTGCGCATCAACCCGATCGTTTTTACATGGGAAGTCAGTTCTTACATGTTTCAGAGGATATGGGAGATACATGGATGATCATATCACCAGATCTCACAACAAATGACCCTTCTAAACAACAACAAGAAGATTCAGGCGGTTTGTCTATGGACAATTCAGGAGCTGAAAATCATACAACCATCTTTACCATTGCAGAATCTTCAGTAGATGAAAAAGTTATCTGGGTAGGAACAGATGATGGTAATGTGCAAGTAACACAGGATGGAGGAAAGACATGGACAAATACCTCTATGAATGTCCCTGGATTACCTAAGAATACTTGGGTGTATCACATAGAAGCTAGTGTTTTCGACAAAGGAACTGCTTATGCTGTATTTGACGGACATACGATGAATGATCAAACTCCTTATGCCTATAAAACAACGGATTTTGGGCAAACTTGGAAAAGTATTATTTCCGATGATGTTGTAGGATTCGTAAGAAATATTCAAGAGGACTATAAGAATCCAGATCTGCTGTATTTGGGAACCGAGTTTGGCCTGTATATCACCATTGATGGTGGAGAAAAATGGTACAAGTTCACTAATAATATGCCATCTGTTGCAGTTCACTTTATCGACCTTCAGAAGAAAACAAATGATCTTGTTTTAGGAACTCATGGTAGAGGGGTGATCATCATTGATGATATTTCTCCATTACGTGAGTTGAACGATCAGGTTATGTCTGAGAAATTACATTTCTTCGAGTCGCAACCTACAGTCATGTGGGAAGAAGGAGGTTTTTCTGATAGCTTTGGAATAGAGACTCAGTTTGTAGGAGGAAATCCGAGTAGGTCGGCACAGATCAAATACTTCTTAAAGAAACGACACACCTTCGGAAAGATGAAGATGGAGATCCAAGATATGGAAGGCAATACCATCAGTGAGTTATCTCCAGGAAAGTCTAAAGGGATCAATATTGTTGATTGGACCTATAATATGAAGGTTCCAAAAGTGGCCAAAGGAAAGACATTTAGTTTTGGTGGATTTACGGCTCCAAGAGTGGAAGCTGGAACTTACAAGGTGGTGATTAAAAAAGGTAGAGATACATTTGAGCATAAGATCGACGTGATCTATGATCCGAAATCTTTGCTGTCTGCTGAGGATCGAAAGCAAAAGCACTCAACGACCATGAAAATGTATGATATGACTCAAGAGTTAGCCTATATGGTGTATGAATTAGACGCAATTTTAACAAAAGCAGAAGAGACTAAGAAAAAGAAACTTGTGAAAGGATTAACAGCTTTAAAAGAGACACTTGTAATCACAACAGGAGATAATTATGTAGGTGCCGCAGAACCTCAATTAAGAGAGAAAATGGCAGACTTGTACAGTAAGATCGCTGGAAGTTATGACAAACCATCAAATGCTGAATTGGAAAGTCTATCAGTGATTGAGGAGCGTTTTACTCAAGCGAAAAAAGACTATGCAAAATTAAGAAAGAAGGCCAAGTTCATTGATGAATTAGGATTGAAGTCTTTTGAAGAATTTATAAAGTAAAAAAAGCCCGAAAGGGCTTTTTTTATACTTTTAAAAAATCCAAAGTCCTATCCAGAACTTCTTGAAAATGTTGAGGCAAAGATTCCTCTGTCCAAGGTTGCTTTCCACCAAAAACATGATTGGCACCTTCTATATTGATGAGTTCACTTTTTGGGTTCCATTTGTTGAGGTTTTGAGCATGGAAGAAAGGAACCGCGTCATCGCCATCACCATGGATGATAAGATGAGGTACCGATATTTTATTTGCTGCGGATTCTACATTTAATTTCTCTTTGTTTTGCATATAATCCTCGTAGAACTGAATATAATGAGGCATTTTCTGTTTGGTTCTTCCATTGATCACATAGGAAACACCTGATGATTTCCATGCCTGAAGTTCCTCTCCTTCTTGAAACATGGTTCTGTCTAATGTACAGACAGATGCCCAAGTAATTACATTTTTTATTCTTGCATCTGAAGCTGTTGTGAGTGTGGCAATTCCACCGCCTCGCGAATGTCCGATTAAAGTGATATTTTGAATGTCAATCTCATTATTGAATTCAGTTTCTTTTGTGATCCAATTCAATACAGTTTGAAGATCAGAAAGTTCTTTAGTGTAGTTGTTATTTCCGAAAGCCTCTAGATCAGGGAAATCGATGGGTTGCTCTGGAGTTCCTCCGTTATGAGAGAAATTGAATTTTAATAATGCAAATCCTTGATCCACAAATTGAGTGTTCATTTTTCCAAAAACTCCCCAATCTTTATAACCTTTATAGCCATGTATAAAAATTACTAAAGGCTTTTTCGTAGAGGTTTTATTATAGAAAAGATCAACGAGAATGGGTTTATTAAACTCACTTTGTAATTGAAAGTTTGATAATACCTGCATGCTAATTTTTGTTTTTTAAATGCGAATCTAGAACTTTCTGATACCGATCCTCAAAGAACTTCAAATACTCCTCTTTATTGATGAATGTTTTCAAACTTTCTGTGTCTGGGTTGATGAAATTATTTAAGGTTTTGTCATCAGTCTTTATTTGATAAATTCTAGTTGTATCTGTCTTGGAGCTAAAAAACTGGGTAGAATCGTTGGGATAGTTAACTACTCCTACAAAGAAATCTTGGTTGTTAGATGATGAATAGAATAAAGAATCTTCTTTAAAGAAATACGGAACGGTATAAAAATCATTCAGACTATTAGAATAGGAATACATATAGTTTTCGTCAAAATAGTATTCACTGTAGTTATATTCAATATTCAGACTATCAGAATCTGGATTAATTACCAGTTCAAGGATGCCAGAATGCCAATTCCCGATTGTCTTTTGCTGTTCTTTACTAGGTTGACTACAAGAAGCTAAAGCCCAAAGAAATAGCTGTAGATAGATGATTTTAGACCTCAAAATGTGTTTGTTGAATTTACTTCATTCGAAAGTATTGAAAATAAGTCAAAGCCTTTGTTAATTACATGATTTATTTGGTATATTTGCACCCGCTTATCACGAGATGGTAAGATTTTAATAATCAAGGTCGAGAACCTTACAAATTAATTATTATGCCTGTAAAAATTAGATTACAAAGACACGGTAAAAAAGGAAAGCCATTTTATT
>CAZDKB010000075.1:8426-13073 GCA_964505885.1 uncultured Flavobacterium sp. | reverse complement strand
AAGTTAAACGAAGAGTAAGATATTTTCACAAATTATTGATTTTACTACAAAAATACTATATTGCGCAAGTATCAGAAAGAAAAAGCATCTAAAATTCATAGAACGATATAAATAGTCCTTCTAGCGATATTTTTATCAAGATGAAGTTTTTAATTTTGACCCGAATTTTTAGTCAGGCATGTCTTTAAATAACCCAAAGAACCATTTATACAATATTGGAGTGAGCTATGTGAAAGCAGATGCTCACACTCGTGGTAGATATAGTTTATCTAAGGACAACCAACATTTATTACTTCAAGAGGCTAAAGAGAAAGGATTCGATGTTTTTGTTTTGTCTACTTGTAACAGAACGGAGATCACAGGTTTTTCTGAACATCCTTATCAATTGATCGAATTATTATGTAAATATTCTGATGGTAACGTTGAGGAGTTCGCAAGAATTTCAAACGTTTACAAGGGTAAAGAGGCGATCAACCAACTATTTAGAGTAGGAACAGGTTTAGAAAGTCAGATCCTAGGGGACTATGAGATTGTGGGTCAGTTAAAAATGGCTTTCAAACAAGCGAAGAGCCAAGGAACTACCAATGCGTATTTAGAGCGTTTAGTGAATTTGGTATTGCAAGCAAGCAAGAGAGTGAAGAACAACACAGATCTAAGTTCTGGAACCACTTCAGTTTCTTATGCGGCTGTTCAGTTCATGATAGAAAGTGTAAAAGATTATAATCAAAAGAATGTTCTTGTTTTTGGTCTAGGGAAGATGGGGAAGCATACCTGCAAGAATTTGGCTGAGTATACAAATAATACTTCAGTTTGTTTGATCAATAGAACCGAGGCAAAGGCAGTAGAGTTTGTTAAAGATCATCCTTCGATTCGTCAGGCTAAGATTGAGAACCTTTCAGAAGAAATCGCAAAAGCCGATATTTTAATTGTTTCTACCGGAGCAGACAAACCTACAGTAACTGCAGAGCATGTGGCAAAGGATAAAGAGTTGTTGATCCTAGATCTTTCTATGCCAGAGAATGTTGATGAAGAGGTAGAGAATTTTGAGAAAGTAACTTTGGTAAATGTTGATGAGCTTTCAAAGATCACCAATGAAACTCAATCAAGAAGAGAACAAGAAATTCCTGCTGCTGAGGCAATAATTGAAAGCCACAAAGAGGAGTTCAATGAGTGGTTAGACCATAGAAGGTTGGTTCCTGCGATTAACGCGTTAAAGGAGTCCCTAGTTGCCATTCAGAAAGATGAGATCAACTTCCACAAGAAAAAAATAAAAGATTTCGACGAGAACCAAGCCGAAATCCTTACCAATAGATTTATTCAAAAAATTACAACTCAGTTTGTAAAACACTTAAAGGAGGAGAAGACTTCAGTAGACGAAAGTATTGAGGTAATGTCTAAGGTCTTCGGAAACGCCTAATTACATTCCATGCAGAAAGTTATTAGAATTGGTACACGCGACAGTGACTTAGCACTGTGGCAGGCTAAGAAAGTTCAACGAATGTTGACTGAATTAGAATATGAGACCGAAATTGTTCCTGTAAAATCTACAGGAGACATTGTATTAAACAAACCTATTTACGAACTCGGAATTACAGGAGTTTTTACAAGAAACCTGGATATTGCTCTGTTGAATAACGATATTGATATCGCGGTGCATTCCATGAAAGATGTTCCAACAGTGCTTCCAGAAGGAATTGTTCAAGCGGCAGTTTTAAAAAGAGCTAACTACAATGATATCCTTGTTTTAAAAGATAATGAAGAGTTCTTTGCGCAAAAAGAAGCTGTTATCGCAACAGGAAGTTTAAGAAGAACTGCTCAATGGTTAGATCGTTATCCAACACATACTTTAGTCGACCTAAGAGGAAATGTAAATACTCGTTTACAAAAACTATCTGATAACAACTGGAACGGAGCGATTTTCGCGGCGGCTGGTCTAGAACGAATCGGACTTCGTCCAAAAGGAGCTGTGAACTTATCTTGGATGGTTCCTGCACCAGCTCAAGGAGCAATCATGGTTGCTGCCTTGGAAGAAGATGAATACATTAAAGAAGCTTGTGCTCAATTAAATGATTCTGATGCTGAATTATGTACTGGGATTGAACGTGAATTTTTAAATCGTTTAGAAGGAGGTTGTACCGCTCCGATTGGTGCTTTGGCCTTAATCGACGAGGTGAATTCTGAGATTTCATTTAAAGGAGTCTTATTATCTAGAGATGGTAAGAAAAAGATCCAAGTACAAAAGAAAGTTCCTGTTGGAAAGCATTTTTTCCTAGCCAAAGATTGTGCGAACTATATCATAGATAAAGGGGGAAGACAGTTGATTGCTGATGATATGGGAATCGAACAAAAAGATTCTGTGTATTCAACTAAGAACCTTTCCGAAGCGCAAGTTAAGTTGTTTAATAATAATTTGGGTATTGAGTCCTCGGATTTTATTAAGATCAGAAATAACAGACTTTCTCCTAAACTGATCAATAAGACTATAGACAATGTAATCATTACTAGTAAAAATGGAGTAGAAGCTCTTCTGCACAATTTTACTAAGCATGAATTACAATTCAAGAATATATACTGCGTTGGCAGAAGAACTAAAAAACTGATCGAACAAAAGATTGGACTGGTAAAAAAATCGGCCAGAAATGCGCAAGCACTTGCAGAGTATTTATCTTCGGAAATAAAAGGACAAGAAGTTACTTATTTCTGTAGTAATCTTCGTTTGGATACGTTGCCTCAGATTCTTTCTGAGAACGACATCAAAGTAAACGAAATTGAAGCCTATGAGACTATGTATAGTCCAGTTGCGGTTTCGGATAGTGTAGTAGGAGTGATGTTTTATTCACCATCCACTGTTGAAAGTTATATTCAAAAGAACACGGCTGATAAGATTGCTTTTTGTATTGGAGAGTCCACCGCTAAAGAAGCAAGGAAGCACTTCGAAAAAGTTGAGGTTGCTAAGATTCCAACGGTAGAAAGTGTGATCGAATTAGTAAATCTTCATTATGTATAATAGAACTAGAAGACTAAGAAAAACAGAAGGAATAAGAAGGTTGGTAAGAGAATCCAAATTATCTGTTGATGATTTTATCTACCCACTTTTTATTGAAGAAGGTGAAAATATAGAGTCTGAAATTCCTTCCATGCCTGGAATCAGAAGATTTTCTTTAGATACCATTTCTAAAGAACTCGATGAGGTAGTCGAGTTGAATATTCCTGCAGTATTGTTGTTTGGAATTCCATCAGAAAAGGATAATGAAGGAACTGAAACGTGGAATGATAATGGGATTATGCAACAAGCCATTAGATTTATCAAAAAGAACTATCCCAGTTTATATGTGATCACAGATGTATGTTTTTGTGAGTATACTTCTCATGGTCATTGCGGAATTATTCATGATAATGATGTAGATAATGATGCTACTTTAGTGAATATTGCAAAACAAGTAGTTTCTCATGCAAAAGCAGGAGTTGATATGGTGGCACCTTCCGGAATGATGGATGGAACCATTCAAACCATTAGAGAAGCCTTAGATAATTTCGGATTCGTGAATCTTCCAATCATGGGATATTCGGTAAAATATGCTTCTGCATTTTACGGTCCGTTTAGAGATGCTGCAGATTCGGCACCAACTTTTGGAGATAGAAGAACTTACCAAATGGATCCAGCAAATCGAGATGAAGGTTTAAGAGAAGCTGCATTTGATGATGAAGAAGGTGCAGATATTCTAATGGTAAAGCCAGCTCTATCTTATTTAGATATCATAAGAGATCTTAAGAATAATTTTGATCGTCCAATCGCATGTTATAATGTGAGTGGAGAATATGCAATGGTAAAAGCAGCAGCTGAAAAAGGATGGATTGATGGAGAAAGAGTTATGATGGAAAGTTTACTGTCAATGAAAAGAGCAGGAGCTGATATCATCATCACCTATTTTGCAAAAGAAGCAGCTAGAATTTTAAAAGGATAATTGAAGTAGATAGAAAGATGGAGTTTAAAGAATCAAAAAAGTTATATAACAAAGGACTTGTAAATCTAGTTGGGGCTGTAAATTCTCCAGTTAGAGCATTTGCTTCCGTAGGAGGTAATCCTTTATTTATCAAAAAAGCAAAAGGATCAAAGATCATTGATGCAGATGGCAATAAGTATGTAGATCTTGTTTTATCTTATGGTCCAATGATCTTAGGTCATCGTCACAAAAAAGTTCAAAAAGCGGTGACAAAATCACTTAAGAATGGATATTCTTTTGGAGCCTCTACTCAGAATGAGATCAAATTGGCAAAGATTGTTTGTGATGCTTTTCCGGGAATGGACAAAGTCCGTTTTGTAAACTCTGGAACGGAAGCTGTTCTCAGCGGAATCCGTTTGGCAAGAGCTTATACAGGAAAAGATAAGATCATCAAATTCTCTGGCTGTTATCATGGTCATCAGGATTCCTTATTAGTGGCGGCTGGTTCTGGACTAGCAACCTTGAGTTTACCGGGTTCTAAAGGAGTTCCTGAAGGAGCTGTAAAGAATACCTTAATTGCTACTTATAACGACCTAGAAAGTGTAAAGCAACACTTTGATAAACACGATGATATTGCTGGAGTTATTCTAGAGCCTGTAGGAGGAAATATGGGTGTTGTGATTCCGCAAAACGATTTTCTGAA
>CAZDKB010000075.1:0-8416 GCA_964505885.1 uncultured Flavobacterium sp. | reverse complement strand
GAAAGATCTTAAAGAATATGCACACTCCAAAGGAGCTCTTTTAATTGCTGATGAGGTAATGACTGGTTTCAGATCTACTTTCGGGGGAGCCCAAGAAGTATTGGGAGTTGAAGCTGATATTACTTGTTTAGGTAAAGTAATTGGTGGAGGTTTCCCGGTGGGTGCTTATGGTGCTAGAAATGAGATCATGGAAATGGTAGCGCCTCTAGGAGGAATGTATCAAGCAGGAACTTTAAGCGGTAATCCGATTGCTATGGCAGGCGGAATTTCTACCTTGACGGAGTTGAAAAGACAAAATCCATATGAACTTTTTGAAGAAATTGGTTCAAAGATCGAATCGATCTTGCTAAATACAGCAAAAAAATATGGGGTTGAGATGACAGTGAATAGATTTGGATCCATGTTGAATCCATTTTTTACTTCTGTTCATGTGACAAATTTTGAGCAAGCACAGACCTCAGATACAACGAAGTTCGGTGTGTTCTTCTGGGAGATGATTAAGAATGGTGTCTTTTTACCGCCTTCTCAGTTTGAGGCTTGGTTCTTAAGTTCAGCAATCACCGAAGACGATATTAAAATCATAGAAAAAGCAACAGATGCAGCGATGTTAGCTGTTTCAAAAATTTAGAATATGCTAAAGAACGATCTATTTTTAAGAGCATTAAAAGGAGAAACAGTAGACAGACCACCTGTATGGATGATGCGTCAAGCAGGTAGATATTTACCTGAATTCATGGAGTTAAAGAACAAATATGATTTCTTTACTCGTTGTCAGACTCCAGAATTGGCATCGGAAATTACAGTACAACCTATTCGTCGTTACGGAATGGACGCAGCCATCTTATTCTCGGATATCTTAGTGATCCCTCAAGCAATGAATGTAGAGGTAGAGATGAAACCTAATTTTGGTCCCTATTTGCCGAATCCAATTCGTGATCAGAAAGGGTTGGATTCTGTAATTATTCCTGATGTGCATGAATCTCTGGGATATGTGATGGATGCCATTAAAATGACCAAGGAAAAGTTGAACGATGAGGTGCCTTTAATTGGTTTCGCTGGATCTCCTTGGACGATTCTTTGTTATATGGTGCAAGGACAAGGGTCTAAGAATTTTGATAAGGCAAAAGAGCTTTGTTTTACTCAGCCTACAGTTGCTCATGAACTTCTTCAGAAGATTACAGATACTACAATCGCCTATTTAAAAGCTAAAGTTGCAGCAGGAGTCAACGCGGTTCAGGTATTTGATTCTTGGGGAGGAATGTTGTCTCCAACAGATTATCAAGAATTCTCTTTACAGTATATCAACCAGATTGTGAATGCATTGAAATTTAATGCTCCAGTCATTGTTTTTGGGAAAGGATGTTGGTTTGCATTAAATGATATGGCAAAATCTGGTGCTTCGGCCTTAGGGGTGGATTGGACTTGTTCTGCAAGAAATGCGAGATATCTTTCGGGAGGAAGAATTACACTTCAAGGAAACTTTGATCCTTCTCGATTATTATCTCCACCAGAAGAGATTAAGAAAATGGTAACTCAAATGATCAATGAGTTTGGAAAAGATAGATATATCGTAAACCTAGGTCATGGAATCTTACCTAATATTCCTGTGGAAAATGCAAAGGCTTTTGTAGATGCGGTTAAAGAGTATAGAGTTCAAGGATAATAATTGAGAGTTATTGTTACTTTCTTTTATTTTTGAACACTAATGAGTTAGGTATCCTAAGATTACTAGATTGAAATAACTCAAAACTCAAAACTAAAAAGTGTCTTTTTTTAAGCTCGTTAAAGCGTTAAAGTTCGCACATCTTTGGAAATTGGCGGGGTGGTTTTTTAGAAATCCACCTTTCATGTTTGCGACTGTTATGGCTACTGCTGAAACTTTTAGAATTTCGCAGGCATACTTCCCTTATATACATGGATATCATAATAAGGCCAATGCTTTTAGACATGCCTTATGGAATGTTTTGATTGCAAAATATTGCATGTGGTTTACTAAAAAGTCGGAAGGAGCAATAAATTGGGCCAAGAGATTTACGGATTGGCATGAAGATTTTTCACCCAATGAAGGGCTGGCTAGAGCCATGGATCTTCACAATAATAAAATAGGTAGAGATTCCTTTGCAAATAATTTAGGTTTAACATCTAAAAAGTATGTTCAATTGTTGTTAGATGATCTTGACGATGCCATTAAAATCGAAAAGATTTCTTCTGTAAATAGAATATTGAATCATATGGTTTATATTGAGGATTAATGAGCCACGAAATATCTTTTCGGATAAAAGATAAAGAGGAGAATCTTTATACAGTTAGAAGGATAAATCCAAAGGATGCTTGGGGTTTATGTAATTTCATAGTTTCTAATGAAGATAGATTATCTCAATTCTTTCCAAGCACCAGAGCAGCGAATCTTACACCCGATCTCTCAAAGAGATTTGTTGAGATTAAATGCAGGGAGTTTGAGAATAAGGAAGAATTCTTGTTTCTTTTGAGACCTAATGAATCCAATAGAATTATTGGAATGCTTTACATCAAGGAGTTGGATTGGGAAAAAAGTGTTGGTGAGTTGGCATATTGCATAGATTATAATTACGAAGGAAAGGGAGTTACTACAAACTTAGTACTGCGGGCCACCAGATTCGCCTTCGATGAATTAAGTTTAGATACACTTCAAGTAATCACGCATAAATCGAATATTCCTAGTGTGAGAGTGGCTCAAAAAAGTAACTTTGTATGGATAAGAACATTATTAAAGTCTTTTAAACCTCCTGGGCAAGAGGCTTTAGATATGGAGTTGTATGAACGCTATTCTAAAATTAATCATTAGTTATGCCTCATTTTATAATTGAATGTAACAAAGGAACTTCAGAAACAGCATCTATGGATAAAGTGGTTCAGAAGGTGTTTGATGCAGCTCTCAATTCTGGATTATTTGCTCGTTCTAATATCAAAGCTAGAGCAAGGATATATGATGCATCATTGGTCGCAGGTGAAGATCATGATTTTGTTCATGTTTGGGGTTACATTCGAGAGGGAAGAACAGATCATCAGAAGAGAACTCTTTCAGAACGTATAGTAAGTGAGATCAAATCTATCTATCCAGATATTTTTCTTGTATCCTGCGATATTAGAGAATTGGATGAAGCCTCCTATGTTAAATATCAATTGTAAAGAATATCGCTATGAACGGAATCATGAATGGAGTACAAGCATATTTTGATGCTTTTCAAGTTATCAATAAACTAAAGCTATGGAAGTACTTTTTAGTTCCTATATTATTAAGTGTTTTGACTGCTAGTGTTATTGGTGCACTCGCGTATTCCCTTTCAGACAATTTAGGGAATTATATTTCTAGTATCTGGCCATGGGAATGGGGACAGGAGACCTTTCAAACCATTAGCGAGATATTTGGTGGGTTGATCATCTTAACCCTTGGTTTCCTGGCGTTCAAGCATATTATCTTGGCAATTTCAGCGCCTTTCATGGGTCCGATTTCAGAGAAAATAGAAATTCATTTAACCGGTGTAAAAAGTTTAGAAAAAAGATCCTCCCCGGCAAAATTATTGATTCGCGGAATAAAAATTGCCATTCGTAATTTGTTTAGAGAATTGATTCTCACCGTACCTATTTTATTATTGGGTTTAATTCCAATCATTGGGATTTTCTCTGCAGTTTTGCTTTTTCTAATGCAAGCCTATTTTGCTGGCTTTGGTAATATGGATTATACTTTAGAAAGACATTTTAATTATAAGGATAGCGTTAAATTTGTAAAACGAAACAGAGGATTGGCAACTGGAAATGGGATTTTGTTTATGCTGTTTTTACTAGTGCCTGTAATTGGTGTGATTTTGGTCTTGCCATTTTCTGTTACAGCAGCAACTTCTGAAACTGTGAAGTTAATCCAAGAGCAAAAGTAAATATGAAGGATCAGTTTTATCAATACATTTTAGGCTTACAAAACAAGATTACATCCACCTTAGAAAATCTAGATGGAAAGGCAAAATTTCATGAAGATTTATGGGAGAGACCTGAAGGTGGAGGAGGAAGAACTCGTGTAATCGAGAATGGCTCTCTATTCGAAAAAGGGGGTGTAAATGTTTCCGCGGTTCATGGCAAACTTCCAGAGGCATTACAAAAGAATTTTGGGGTTTCAGATGCTGATTTCTTTGCATGTGGATTAAGCTTGGTGATACACCCAAAAAGCCCGATGGTTCCAACTGTTCATGCAAACTGGCGTTATTTTGAAATGTATGACGATAAAGGGAATATTGTGACCCAATGGTTTGGAGGAGGTCAAGATCTTACTCCATATTATTTGTTTGATGAAGATGCGATTCATTTTCATTCGGTTTGCAAGCAGGCTTGCGATAAACACAATCCAGACTTTTACCCAAAATTTAAAGAAACCTGTGATAATTATTTCTGGAATGCTCACAGAAATGAGGCTAGGGGAGTTGGTGGTTTATTCTTTGATTATTTAAAGGAAACAGAAGAATTCTCGATGCAGGATCGATTTGATTTTGTGACAGAAGTAGGAAATAGCTTTTTGTCGAGTTATATTCCCATTGTTGAGAAAAGAAAGTCTTTAGCTTATAACCAAAACCAAAAAGATTGGCAAGAAGTAAGAAGAGGGAGATATGTAGAGTTCAATCTAGTTCATGATAGGGGAACTTTATTTGGGCTCAAAACAAATGGAAGAATTGAAAGTATCTTAATGAGTCTTCCTCCAACAGTTCAATGGAAATACGACCATCATCCGGAGAAAGGAAGTGAAGAAGAAAAATTGATTCAGGTATTAGCCCATCCAAGAGACTGGGTTTAATCTCAACTAATTTTAGTAATTTCATAAGGTCAATCAATACACTTATGAAAAGATTTGCTACACTTTGTTTAGTGTTCTTTCTGGCTGTTCAGATAAACGCCCAAGAAAAGAGAAAAAAGGTCGGATTATTTTGGGATACCTCTTATAGCATGATCCAAAAGGATCTGAAAAAAGAGATTCAGTTCTTAATAGTGTATTTCAAAGACAATCCTAATATTGAAGTTTCACTTACAAAATTTAGCAACGACATCATTTTTGAAAAGGTTTATGATATTGTTAAAGGTAATTGGGTGGACCTTCGAAATGAATTAATCAATACTGTTTATGATGGAACCTCGATATACAGTAATATTAAAGTTGGTGAAAACGATGAGATCCTCATTTTTACCGACGGTAATGAATCCTTAGATAAACTTCCAAACTATTTCTCTAAACCAGCGCAAATCATTTCAAGTTCCCCTAAAGGAAATATTGAATTACTGAAGAAAATTGCTGCCTATTCCAATGGAAACTTTACGGATCTTTCCAATGTTGTTTCTGATGAGGATAGAGGAAAACCTATTGAGGTATCAGGAACCGTAAAAGATATAGTGGGGCCCCTAACAGGAGTGAAGGTGTATTCCAGAGAAACTAAAAAAGAAACACTAACCGATGAGAATGGAAATTATAAATTAGAGGCTGTAGCCGGAGGGATTCTAGAGTTTAGGGCAGATGGTAAGAATACCTTGTTTGTGAATGTTTCTGCTTCTGGAGTGACCAATGTCATTCTTTCTGACGGAAGTGAAATACTTGATGAGATCAATGTGTATTCGAATAAAGAGGTACCACAAACTGCATTAGAGAAGAAAAAGAATTTAGGCTATGCCGTGCAAAAGATTACCAGCGAAGATATAGGGGTACAAGATATTTCGGTTGAAAATGCGATCGTAGGTAGGTTTTCAAATGTGAGCTTAAAATCAGATCAGAATATAACTGAGTTTTTGGCTAGAGGAAGAAACATGACCATGTTGTTAGATCAAACTGGACTCATTGTAATTGATGGCGTACCCATTGATAGTGCTCCTAATAATACCATTGGAGTATCAGATAAAAATGTATTGTCTGGCTTAGGGATAGATCCTTTTAATATTGATGAGATAAAAGTTCTAAAAGGGTTGGCTGCAACAAACAAATATGGAACTATCGGTAGAAATGGAGTCATAGAGATAAAAACGAAATCCGGGACATATAAAGGTTCAAAAAAGAAGAAGAAAAAATTAGGAACTACACTTACTTATACGGACGATGCCTTAGAGAAAAGTGTGGAAAGTAAACCCTATATCAAAGAACTTCAAAAATCCAAGGGTATTGATGAGGCCTATTCCATGTATTTAAAACAGAGAAAGGAATTTGGGAATACCGCTCAGTATTTCTTTGATGTAGCCAGATATTTTAATAATTGGGGCAATAAGTATATGGTAAAACGTGTGCTTTCAAATGTATTAGAATTTGAAGGACAAAATGCTATTGATGATAAGATGGCTTTAGCATACCATTATGAGGTAGTTGGTTTGTATGAAGAAGCAGCTGGATTGTATTTGAGAATATTAGAAGCAAATCCATCAGCATCTCAGGTTTATAGAAATTTAGCATTGGCTTACAAAAAAGGTGGAAATTACAAGGAAGCTCAGAAGGTCTATAATAAGATTCATGAAAATGCTATCAATGAGGTTGAGACTTTTGATGGAATCAGAAAAGCAGTGGTAGCGGAATACAAGAATTTGGTAGCCTTGAATAAAAAAGATTTAGATCAATCGGCAATACCCGATTTCTTCAATACAAATAGTAATTACCACAAACGCATTGTTTTTGAATGGAGTTACTTTAATGCCGAATTTGATATACAAATCGTCAATCCACAAAAGAGATTCTTTACATGGTCTCATACACAAAGAGCGGAGCCTAACCGATTTGAAAATGAACAAAACTCTGGTTACGGAATTGAAGAATTCTTTATAACTGAATCAGACAAAGGAAACTGGCTTTTTAATCTTACCTATTTTGGGAAATACGGTGGACAAATTGATAAACCTGTCTATTTAAAGGTAACTACCTATTCCAACTTTGGGAAATCAAATCAAAATGAAAAGGTTCAGCTCTTTACTTTACAGGAAATCAACAAGAAAGAAACCATTGTGAAGTTAAAAATTTAGGATTGTTAAAAATTCATTTATTTCTTAAAATATTGTGAAATATATATTTTTACCATCCTAAATTATCTTTTTGTTGCTAAAATAGCAACAAATGAATCTTTATTAGCAGAATATTCATAGTTAATTATAAGGGTAATTTCCACGAAATTTTGTAATTTCGCCATCTCAAAACCAAATATACAATGGCAAAATTCGAAGTAAAATTACCTAAGATGGGGGAGAGTGTTGCGGAAGCAACCATTACTTCATGGTTAAAAGAAGTAGGTGAAACTATTGAATTAGATGAGGCGATCGTTGAGATTGCGACTGATAAGGTAGATTCTGAGGTTCCAAGTGAAGTAGAAGGAACCTTAGTGGAAATACTTTTTGAAAAAGATGCTGTTGTAGAAGTTGGGCAAACCATTGCCATCATTGAGACTGAGGGAGGAGAAGCCTCAGAAGTTTCATCCGCACCAAAGGTAGAAGAAGCCCCTGTAGAGGTAGCAGCGGTTGAAAAAACCGTTGTAGAGGCTGTTGAAGCTGTTGCTCAGCCCATAGCTAAAACTTCTAGTTCTGGTAGGTTTTACTCGCCATTAGTTAGAAATATTGCACAAACTGAAGGAGTTTCAATGGACGAATTAGAATCGATCCAAGGAACAGGCATGGAAGGTAGAGTTACAAAGAATGATATTTTATCATATATAGAAAATAGAGGTTCTGCTCCAAAACCAAGTGCGCAACCAGCTGCAGTTCCGGCTCCTCAGAAACAAACAGTAAAAGAAACACCAAAGGTAGCTGCGGCTCCTGTATCTGTGAATGGAGGAGATGAGATCATCGAGATGTCTCGAATGGGTAAATTGGTTTCCAAACACATGGTAGACTCAGTGCAAACTTCTGCTCATGTGCAATCTTTCATAGAGATCGATGTAACTAATATTGTTAACTGGAGAAATAAAGTTAAAGATGCTTTCTTGAAGAGAGAAGGAGAAAAATTGACTTTCACTCCAATTTTTATGCAGGCAGTTGCAGCAACTATAAAGAAGTTCCCATTGATCAATATTTCTGTGCAAGGTGATTCAATTATCAAGAAAAAGAATATCAATTTAGGAATGGCAGCAGCCTTGCCAGATGGTAACTTAATTGTTCCTGTGATTAAAGGAGCAGATCAATTGAATTTAGTTGGTATGACCAGACAGGTTAATGATTTGGCGAGTAGAGCTAGAGGAAATCAATTAAAGCCAGATGAGATTCAAGATGGTACCTATACTGTAACCAATGTGGGTAGTTTTGGATCTGTTATGGGTACACCGATTATTAATCAACCTCAAGTAGCAATTTTAGCTCTTGGTGCCATCAGAAAGGTGCCAGCTGTAATTGAGACTTCGGAAGGAGATTTTATTGGAATTCGCCAGAAGATGTTCGTATC
>CAZDKB010000074.1:0-13126 GCA_964505885.1 uncultured Flavobacterium sp. | reverse complement strand
CCGATCCAACAGATACTCCACCTCCAGCTCCATAAGAAACTCCGTCTTTTTGTCTTAATCTATCGGCTATTCTAGAATTCAAGAATCCTCCTCCAAAAACGTTTCCAGCAACGATCATTGATGCATAGTCTTCATCGTACTGACTCAATTCGAAGTTCAAATTCCCAAGAGTAAATGCGTTTTGCTTGTCTTGTGTTTTGATCTCTTCATTCGCAGCTTTCGAAGGTGAATGTTTATCACTAACAGGAGTAAAAGGAAGCTTCGATTTGAAGTCGCTAAACTCTTTTTCGAAATAAGCCTTCAACTTATCTTCATCAATATTTCCAATAGCTACCAAAGTAGAATTGTTTGAAATACCATAGAACTTTTTATGATAAGCTTGAAGATCTTCAACAGAAACATTCTTTATTGCCTCTACCTGCTCTTCCATATTCATATTGTATAAAGGATGTCCTTTCTCATATTTCTGATTGATAAGACCCATTTGAATAGATGCTAAATAGGTAGGTTCCGTTTTATTTTGCTCCAAGAAAGCCAATTCTTCCGTTTTCATTTTCTCCAATTCTGATGCATTGAAAGTTGGATTCTTAAGCATATCGGTCATTAACTTCAAAGTTTCATCCAAATTCTCTTCCGTAGAATTAATACTCACATAAGTTCTTCCATTGGCTCCTCTAAATGAAATAGAAGACTTTAAAGCACTTAATTTATCCTGAATATCTTGCCTACTCAATGACTTAGTTCCTTTATTCAACATTCTAGCGGTGTAACTCGCAGTCATTCCTAGATTCATTAGGTCATTAACATTTCCATTTCTAAAGTTAAATGATACTATTGCGGTATTACCTCTGTTATTCTTTTTAATAAATCCATATTCGATGCCTGTAGATCCGATATTACCAGAATTCAATCTGTTCTGAATATTATCATATGAAACATCAAACGCTTCTCCTGCATTAAACCCTTTCTTTCCTTTATAATTTTTCACCAATGCATCCACGCCTTCCGTGTGAGGAATACCCACTCTTTCGGGAGTTTTTGTAGGTACAAAGTTTCCAACCGTTCTGTTTGTTGGAATAAAGTATTTCTTCACAGCGGCATTTACTTTTTCTAGAGTCATTTCATCGATTCTATCTCTATGGATAAAAGAAAGTCTCCAATCACCAGCACCAATAAACTCACTCATATAGGTTCCCATATAAGCAGAATTTCTACTCATTTGATCCATTTGCTTCATTAGATTCGCCTTGGCTCTTTTCAATTCAGCTTCCGTGATCGGATTATTCGCGAGGTCGTCAAAAATTCCTAATAATGTTGACTCCGCATCTGACAATGATTTGTCCGAAGGAACATCTACATTGAAATACATGAAAGAAGGTTCTTTTGTAAAAGGTGCGAAAGACCATAATCCTGAAGCCTTTTTACCATCTACCATCGCCTTGTACAATCTACCTGAAGGCTGAGCAGTTAATACATTTTCTACAACTGCTAATGCCGAGTAGTCTTCATGAGAACCCGCTGGCGTATGATACAGAGCAGACAGTACTTGAAGGTCTCCAACTCTACTCAATGAAACTCTTTTCTCCCCATCCTGAGGTGGTTCAATGGTTGGAATATCTCTCAACGGAGTGTCAGGATTTTTGATCCCAGCAAATTTCTTCTCGATTAAAGCTAAAGTCTTTTCTTTCTCAAACTTTCCTGTGACCATCAATACAGCATTGTCTGGTCTATAATATTTTTTATAAAATGCCTTAAGGTTCTCTATTGGCACTCTTTCTATATCAGATCGATTTCCAATCGTCGAATTTCCATAGTTATGCCATAAGAAAGATGAGCTGATCACCTTTTCCATCAATACTCCTACCGGATCATTCTCTCCAGATTCGAACTCATTTCTTACCACAGAAAACTCAGACTCCAGGTCTTTTTTGGCGATATAAGAATTCACCATACGGTCAGATTCCAGATCGAGAGCCCACTCTAAATTCTCATCAGTGGCATTAAAAGCTTCAAAATAATTGGTTCTATCATACCAAGTAGTTCCATTGGGTCTGGCTCCATGAGAAGTCAATTCTTTTGGAATATCTGGATGATTTGGGGTTCCTTTAAAAACTAAATGCTCTAACAAGTGAGCCATACCTTTTTCTCCATAACCTTCATGTCTTGATCCTACTTTATAGGTAATGTTTACGGTAATGGTCTGCGAAGAATTATCAGGAAACAACAAGACTTTTAATCCGTTCTCCAGTTTATATTCTGTAATTCCTTCTACGCTTGCAGTTTGCGTTATTTGAGCATTTGAAGTAAAAGCAACAAAGGCAAAAACGAACATACATACGATTTTCATAATGTTTTTTGGTTGATTTTTCATAGATTAGATTTAAATGTGGCTAAATATAAGAGGAAATAATGTTAATGAATGTTAACTTATTAAATTTGAATCAATTAATCTACTTAACCATGAAAAAAACGATAGCAATTGTCTTATTCACAGGGATTCTGTTCCCTGGCTATGCTCAAAAGAAAAAACTTACCAAAAATAAAAAAGCATTGATCGCTTCTGTTGAAAAGCATAAAGCTGCTCTTATTAAGATCAGCGATGAGATCTGGAGCGCGGCAGAAACCGCATTTGAAGAAACTAAATCAGCGGAAATCTTAGCGAACTATGCGGAACAACAAGGTTTTAAAGTTGAACGAGGTGTAGCGGAAATTCCAACTGCCTTTGTAGCCACTTATGGTTCAGGTTCACCAGTGATCAGCGTTTTGGGAGAATTCGACGCGCTTCCGGGAATTTCTCAAAAAGCAGAACCCACAAAAAATCCACTTGTTGAAGGTGGAAATGGTCATGGATGTGGTCATAATTTATTTGGTGCAGGTAGCTTAGGTGCTGCCATTGCAATCAAAGAACTTATTGAAGCAGGTAAAATAAAAGGAACTGTAAAATTCTTTGGAACTCCTTCTGAAGAAAAATTCTTTGGTAAGATTTGGATGGTGAATGCAGGATTGTGGGATGATGTTGATGTTAATATCAGTTGGCATCCTGGTGCAAAGATTGAAGCAGATGTGCAAAGCTCGCTAGCCTTAGTAGATTTTAAAGTTGAATTCTTCGGACAGGCTGCTCATGCCGCTGCCGACCCTTGGAACGGTAGATCGGCATCTGATGCATTAGAATTATATACTTCAGGAATCAACTATTACAGAGAACATGTAAAACCGTCAGTAAGAATGCACTATCATATTCAGGATGGGGGACAAGTCGTAAACGTTGTACCAGATTATTCTAAAGTTTGGGTTCGTATTAGAGACACCAAAAGATCTGGAATGATGCCTGTCTATGAACGTGTTATGAAAATGGCAGAAGGAGCGGCTATTTTGGCTAATGTCGATTATAAAGTCTCTTTAATTTCTGGAATCTATGAAGTTCTCGTAAACAGAGAAGGTGGAAAAATCATGCAAGAAAACCTCGAATTACTCGGACCTATAGAATATACAGACGAAGAGATCGCTTTTGGTAAAAAGATCCAAGAATCAACCATGAAACCTCAGATTGGAATGGACTCTGATATCAAACCTTTAAAAGAGACAAGAGAAAATCCAGGTGGAGGGTCTACTGATGTAGGTGATGTAAGCTGGAATGTAGCCAATATTAATTTGAGTGTGACTACTGCTCCAAAAGATACTCCATGGCATTCTTGGGCCGTAGTAGCTTGTGGTGGAATGAGTATTGGTCATAAAGGAATGGTCTATTCTGCAAAAGCCATGTCTATGACTATGCTAGATCTTTTTGAAAATCCTAAGTTGGTAGAAAAGGTAAAAGCCGAGTACAAAGAGCGTAAAGGAAGCGAGGTTTATAAGTCGATTATCCCAGACGGACCACCACCAATTCCCAATCAGAAAAAATAAGCCGAACTGATAAAAATAGTTTAGCGAAAACTTTAACATTTTTAATCATATCAAGTGCACGAAAAAGAGGATTTTATCCTCTTTTTTGTGCTTTAATACCTAAATTTGCCTAACTTTTCTAAAAGCACTTTGTTCATGAAAAAAATGTTTAGTTTTCTTTATTCTACAAGATTAATGGCGATAATATTTATCGTATTCGCTGCGGCAATGGGAGTTGCTACATTTATTGAAAACGACTATGGAACACAGACTGCGAAAGCCCTAGTTTATAACGCTTGGTGGTTTGAGACCATCATGGTGTTTTTTGTGATCAATTTCTTCGGAAATATTTTCAGGTACAAATTGATTAGCAAGGAAAAGTGGCCAGTTCTAGTTTTTCATTTAGCATTCTTATTTATTCTAATCGGAGCTGGAATTACCAGATATGTCGGTTATGAAGGTTTGATGTTAATTGATGAAGGAGAAACTACCAATCAGTTCATGTCGGAAACTACCTATGTCACTGTAATAGCCGATAACAACCAAGTTCAAAGAACTCGTCATATTCCTACCTTATTCTCGGCGATGACCGACAATACATTGGTCTATAAAGATAATTTCAAGGATCAAAATTATACGGTTGAGTTGGTAGATTATATCCCTTGGGCAGAAAAGAAATTGGTGGAAGACCCTAATGGGGATGAGTACCTAAAGATTGTAGAGTCAAGCTCTGGAAAAGGACATGATCATTTTTTAAAAAGAGGAACCCTAGAAAACATTCATGGTGTGCTCATAGGGTTTGATGTTCCTGGAGATAATGCCAATATCAATATTTTTAGACAAGATGGTAATCTAAAGATCAAAACTAAAAATGAAGGGACCTGGATGCGCATGGCTGACAGAGTTCAAGGAACAGCAATTAAAGACAGTCTTCAACAATTTCAACTAAGATCTTTATACAATATCGGAGGATTTCCATTCGTAGTTCCTGGACCAGAAGTAAAAGGAAATATTAAAACCGTTAGATCAGATACAAGAGACGATCAAAAATTAGATGTACTAGTTTTAGATATAACTGTAGACGATGAAACAAAACAGATTGAACTGGCTGGAGGTCAGTACAACCAACAAGGTTTGGAAAGGTTTTCTTTAGGAGGTCTGAATTTTCAAATGTTATACGGAGCCAAAGTCTTAGAAACTCCTTTTAACATCAAACTCAATGATTTCCAATTAGAAAAATACCCAGGTTCTGAAAGTGCTGCTTCTTATGCAAGTGAAATAACGGTAACTAGTGAAACAGAAGAAGCTTTCGATTACAGGATCTACATGAATCATATTTTAGATCATAAAGGATACAAGTTCTTCCAAGCTAGTTACGATCTTTCGGGTCCAGTAGAACAAACTCATTTATCTGTTAACCACGATTATTGGGGTACTTTGATTACTTATATTGGATACTCTTTATTGTATTTCGGACTGATCTCAATACTATTTGCTCCGGGAACAAGGTTTGATTTCCTTAAGAAATCATTCTCTAAGATTTATAAGAAAAAATCGACCTTGGCATTGCTAATCGGATTATTAACTGTTGGAATGAGCTTCGGACAAGAAGATCATAACAACCACTCAACCCAAAGAGTTACAGACACTCAGATTGATTCAATCATCAAAGCCAATGTGGTAAAGCTAGAACATGCTGAGTCTTTCAACAGATTGGTTATCCAGGATTACGGAGGACGCATGAAACCTGCTCATACATTCGCTTCAGAACTAATTAGGAAAGTTCACAAAAAAGAAACCTACGGAGATATGCAACCGAGTCAGGTTCTTATCTCAATTCTTGAAAATCCTAGGATCTGGTTTGAAGTTCCATTTATCTATTTGGAAAAGGGGAATACTCAGGTAAGAGAGATTTTGGGTCTTCCTGAAGACGCAACACACGCAAAATTATCAGATTTCTATACAGAGATCGGTGAATCGAAATTGGGCTCTTATGTGGCAGATGCTCAGAAGAAGAATGTTCAAAATAAATTTGAGAAAGACCTCATCAAAATTGATAGAAGGTTGTACTTGTTCTCTCAAGCTTTGAGCAAGAATGTAATGAGAATATATCCAATCAGAGGAGATGAAAATAACACATGGATCTCTAAGACAGTAGCTCAGGAAGCAGGATTAACAGGAACAGATTCTGTTTTTGTAAATCAGTCTTTACCGGCTTACATGCAATTACTACAGATCGCTAAGTCTAACGGAGATTATACAGAGGCTGATAGAGTTTTGGATATCATCAAGGATTATCAAAAAAAGCACGGAGCAGAAGTTTACCCTGACGAAAAGAAAATAGATCTAGAGATTCAATACAACAAACTTTCCATCTTTAAAAAGTTAGCTGCTTATTACGGAATGTTCAGTGTACTGATGATGTTCTTTGTGATCTTACAGATCTTCTTTAAGAACAAAGTGGTTAAATTTATCGTAAAGGCATTTATAGGAATCATGATCTTACTTTTCTTGACTCATATTGCCGGATTAGGAGCAAGATGGTATATCAGTGGAAATGCACCTTGGAGTAATGCCTATGAATCCATAATTTATGTGGCCTTTGCGGTTATGCTATTTGGATTTATTATTGGAAGACGCTCTTCGCTGACTATTGCGGCTGCCGCGTTTATTACAGCAATATTCTTAGCCTTTGCTCATCAGAACTGGTTAGATCCTGAAATTGCTAACCTACAGCCTGTATTAAACTCATGGTGGTTATTAGTTCATGTATCCATCATTGTGGCGAGTTATGGACCTTTTGCCTTAGGTATGATCTTAGGAATCCTTGCATTGTTTCTAACCATCTTTACCACAGAAAAGAATAAGAAAAAAATCGAGCTGAATATTAAGGAAATCACCGTGATCAACGAAATGGCTCTAACCATTGGATTGATCATGCTTACCATTGGAAATTTCTTGGGTGGTATGTGGGCCAACGAAAGCTGGGGACGTTACTGGGGGTGGGACCCTAAAGAAACTTGGGCTTTGATCTCTATCATGATCTACGCTTTTGTTCTTCATATGAGATTAATTCCGGGAATGCGAAGTAGATACACTTTTAACCTATGGTCTATCATCGCTTTCGGTTCTATTATGATGACATATTTTGGAGTGAACTTCTATCTATCAGGGTTACACTCATATGCAAGCGGAGATAAGGTGATTACACCGAACTCGGTTTATTATTCCATAGCCTTTGTTGCCATCTTGGGATTATTCGCTTGGTTTAGACACAGAAAATTTTATAAACGTTAGGAAAAACGTACTTTTGACGACCCAATTAAAGAATTAAAAATGTTTCATAAGAATATTAAATTAGTATTAGCAGCCTTGTCATTGGCATGGTCTGTATATGAGTTTACGGAGGGACATATTGGAAATGGTATCGCTATTTTATTATTAGTAGGGATGTTTGTTCTATTGTACTTTAAAAACGAATTTATCTTGTTGGCTTTTTTACAATTAAGAAGACAGAACTTCGCAGGAGCACAAAAATGGTTGTCATATATCAAGAATCCATCTGCTGCCCTAATTAGAAAGCAAGAGGGTTATTACAACTATTTGCAAGGAATTATGTTGTCTCAGACAAATATTACTCAAGCAGAAAAATATTTTAAAAAGGCGATTCGTTTAGGTCTCTCTATGAATCATGATCTGGCAATGGCCAAGCTACAGTTAGCTGGAATTGCCATGACAAAAAGAAGAAAAAGAGAGGCAACCAACTTAATGAACGAAGCCAAGAAGTTAGATAAACATGGAATGTTAAAGGAGCAAATTCAGATGTTGAAACAACAAATGAAAAGAATTTAACTTTCTCAAAAAAAAAACTCCTGCAATTGCAGGAGTTTTTTATTATTTCAATCTCGTTAAAGTCATGTCTGGATTGTATTCCATTATAAAGACTCCGTTGTTATATGAAGTAGTAAACAACATTCTTGAGTAATCAAACTTAGATTCTATTCTATAGGAAGTACCTTCTCTAAATGAGGATTTTAATCCATTCCCTGCTGCTAAGCGAATGGCAGTATCATAGGTAATATCAAATCCTTTGGTCGCATAATACGATGGGAGAGCATTATTCTTCTTCAAAAACTGTTTATTAAAGATCTGTACCGCCGGAGATTTCTCATCAATCAAAACATCACTGGTAAAGGTAAATCCTAACTTTGCTAGTTTCGCATTATCTACTCTATCAAACTTATTGGATTTGTTCGAAGCGAATATTTTGATAACAGTATCTTCAGGAAGAATTTGCATCTCTGGCTCTTCGTCCTCCTTGTCTTTATCATCCTTTTTGTCATCACCTTCTTCATCTTCTTCCTCTTCGGGTTCTTCCGTAGGAAGACTTATCAAGCTATTAATCACATCCGAAGCAATCGAACTTTTATCTGTTGCTAAAATCACCCAATTCCCCAGTTCAGCTTTGAGTGCATTTATGATGAAATGCTTGGCAATATATCCTTCATTAGGATGAAATATCTGAGCATCCTGAATAGAATCATGTTGCATCAATGTAGCCTTAATCAGGTCTGCATTCTTAATGGAAGTTTCTGTACTATCACCAATGATTAACACGTTCTCGTTGGTATAGGTTTTTAGTATATGATCAACTAATTCTTTTTGATGAATATCTCTATCCGGATAGGTTTTTACAACTCTTGAAGCATTAAATTTATCTTGGTTCCTAGAGAATACTGGAAATACAACAGGCACATTGGTTCTGTTGGCAACCTTAGGTATCTCTTCAGAGTACAACGGTCCTATGATGGCATCATATTCATCAAACTCAGTTACCTGCAATAAAGAATCAATCTTCGTATTCTTACGTCCTGTATCAAAGAGATCAATATTGACATCCAATCCTTGATTTCTTAATGAATCGACAGCTACTGAAGCACCTAAGTACAGGTCTGTCGTGATATTCGCTAAGGTATTCGACTTAAAAATATCCTGACCAGGAATGGTATCGTAGTCTGCCGCTCTAAATGGAAGCAGCATAGCCAATCTTACAGAAGCATCCTCCTGAATTGTATCCTGATAAATTACTATTTCGTCCTCGTCAGAAACAGGTTTGATCTTCAAATACATATCGGTTTGCAATCCTTCTGTCATTTCGGGATTCAATGCTTTGATCTCATCTTCAGTAACATTGTAGAATCGGGTCAAACTATAAAAGGTATCTCCTTTTTTCACTTGATGAATCACGAAGTTCTTCTTCAGCTCATCAACATCTATTATCGTCTTTTCTACCTCAGTACTATCAATCTTTTCCGTGATAAGGTCTTCATTAACTTTTTCCTCAGAGTAGTTTTTATTAGGAATAATGATCACAGTGTTGGGTCTAGGTCTTCTACCCACATCAGGATTCAAACGCATAAGATCCTTCGTCTTTATATCCAATCTCTTCGCGATGGTTTTCATAGTTTCACCGCGTTGAACCGTATAAGAGATGTATTTCTTTTGTTGCGCACAGGACGTCGCAATCACAAGAAAACAAAGAATTATAAATGCCTTAAATCCTTTCATATTTTATTCCCATTCTATAGTGGCAGGTGGTTTTGAACTAATATCATAGACCACTCTATTCACTCCTTTTACTTTATTTATAATATTGTTTGAAGTTCTTTGTAAGAACTCATAAGGTAAATTTACCCAATCTGCTGTCATTCCGTCTGTACTCTCTACAGCTCTTAAAACTACGGCTTTTTCATAAGTTCTCTCATCTCCCATGACTCCTACTGAATTTACAGGAAGTAACATTGCACCCGCTTGCCAAACATCATCATACAATCCATTGTCCTTCAATCCTTGAATAAAGATATGATCTACTTCTTGTAACATACGCACTTTCTCAGCATCTATATCACCAAGAATACGAATGGCCAAACCAGGTCCTGGGAAAGGGTGTCTCCCTAATAACTCCGGATCAATCCCCATAGAAGCACCAACTCTTCTCACCTCATCTTTAAACAACATTCGTAAAGGTTCAACCACCTTTAATTTCATAAAATCTGGTAACCCTCCAACGTTATGGTGACTCTTGATCGTAGCCGATGGTCCTTTTACAGAAACAGATTCGATCACATCAGGATAGATTGTTCCTTGAGCCAACCATTTTGCATTCTCTATTTTATGGGCTTCATCATCAAATACCTCGATGAAAACACGACCTATGGTTTTTCTCTTGGTCTCGGGATCACTAATCCCTGCTAAGGCATCCAAAAAGCGTGCCGATGCATCTACACCTTTAACGTTTAATCCCATTCCTTCGTATTGATCGAGTACACTTTCGAACTCATTTTTACGAAGCAAACCGTTATTCACGAATATACAATGTAGGTTCTCACCGATAGCCTTGTTTAATAAAACTCCAGCCACAGTAGAATCAACCCCTCCTGATAGACCTAAGACTACCTTATCATCGCCTAATTTTTCTTTTAATTCTTCTACAGTCTCTTCTACGAATGAGGCAGACGTCCAATCTTGGTTAATACCAGCCACATCTACTAAGAAATTCTGTAATAGTTGCAATCCATCTTTTGAGTGATATACTTCCGGATGAAATTGAATCCCAAAGGTATCCTCTCCTTCAATTCTAAAGGCCGCATTTGTCACATCCTTTGTACTTGCAAGTAAAACTCCATCTGTTGGTAAGGATTTCATTGTATCTGAATGGCTCATCCAAACCTGACTTCCTTCCGATATATTCTGGAAGAAGACTTCGTCATTTTTTATAAATGATAAATTCGCTCTACCATATTCTCTGGTAGCCGATGGTGCCACTTCTCCCCCAGAAAAATGTGCCAAATACTGGGCACCGTAGCAAACTGCTAATAATGGTAGTTTGCCTCTTATTTCAGAAAGATCTGGATGTGGCGCATCTTCAGAACGAACAGAAAACGGACTTCCTGATAAAATGACAGCCTTAAATGATTTGATATTCTCTGGTGGATTGTTGTAGGGATGGATCTCGCAGTAGATGCTTAGCTCCCTAACTCGTCTCGCAATCAATTGTGTGTATTGCGATCCGAAATCTAGTATAAGTACCTTGTGATGTTGCATGTGCAAAAATAGTACTTCAAATCAAAATGAAGATATTGAAATTAGAAAATTTTCAACAGTTTAATAACGATATACAACTGCGTTAATATTCATTCCAGCTCCAACGGATGCCAAAATGATCACATCTCCTTTATTTAGCTCTTGATTGTCAATATTTCCTTTCAACACTAGGTCCAATAAAGTAGGAACCGTTGCCACAGAACTATTCCCTAATTTGTGAATACTCATCGGCATAACCCCTTCTGGAGGTCTCATTTTATAGAGTCTAAAGAAGCGATGAATAATCGCTTCATCCATCTTTTCATTTGCTTGATGAATGAATACCTTTTTTACGTCTTCGATAGCAATTCCACTTTTATCTAAGGCAGCCTTCATAGCTTTCGGAACATTGCTCAATGCAAACTCATAGATCTTTCTACCGTGCATCTTTATATAACGAACATCAGGATGTTCATTCTTATCATAGGAATTACCAAAAAACAAATAATAGGCTTCATCCGCGGTGAAAGTCTGGGTAGCATGACTAATAATACCTGACGACTGATCTTTGGCTTCTTCTACGATACATGCACCTGCTCCATCGCTATAGATCATGGAGTCTCTATCGTGTTTGTCGAGTACCCTAGATAAGGTCTCTGCTCCTATGACTAGCACTTTCTTAGCGATTCCTGACTTGATAAATGCCTGAGCTTGTATAACTCCTTCAACCCAACCCGGACATCCAAAAAGTATATCGTAAGCTACACAATTAGGATTCTTGATCCCTAGTCTATATTTCACTCGAGTTGCTAGACTTGGTAGGATGTCACTCTGAATTGCTGCAGATTTTACATCTCCAAAATTGTGTGCAAGGATGATATAATCCAATTCCTCTCTATCGATCCCTGCATCTTCAATAGCTTTTTCAGCGGCAAAATAACCTAGATCTGAAGTATTGTATTGATGATCGGCATATCTACGTTCTTCAATACCCGTAATAGCTTTAAACTTTTCGATGATCACTTCGTTCTCACTCTGGATTTCTGTTCCATCAGCATTAAGAAAGCGATGTGTTAAAAATTTATCATTGGCTTTCTTTATCTTGGGAATATAGGATCCCGTTCCTGTTATTACTGATTTTATCATTTGAAGTAATGGATAAGATTTGTTCTATTGCTAAGAAAAGACTTTGTTTTAAAAGTCCGACCAAGAAACATAATTGATTTACGATGTTCAACTACACCATTCAAAGAATTCAAGGTAAATAAGAGGCATCAAAAGAGAATGGTAAAGTCGCTTTTACAGATTCTACCTGAACTACCTTGCCAACTTCTCCCATAAATAAAACTTCCATCGGTTGTTCTTGGTTTATTTCGTATTCAAGAAGAGTTTGTCTACAAGCACCGCAAGGTCCCACTGGAATATCTACCTTCTTTTCATTGGAGTTTGCGGTAATCGCAATCTTCTTGATCTTCTTCCCTGGGAATGTAGCCCCTGCCTTCCAAACAGCCACACGTTCAGCGCACATACCAGACGGATAGGCTGCATTTTCTTGATTACAACCCGTAATAATGGTATTATCTTCCATCAGAAGTGCCGCACCGACACGAAATCGAGAATAGGGTGAATAAGAATTTTGAGTTGCTTGGATAGCAGCGTTCATCAAATTTCTGTCTTCCTCGGATAACTCATGAATATCATCATACACGATTCCAGAAGCAGCAATATTGATTTTCTTCATAAAGATTAGTTCTTAGGTTTAACTAAGATACTAATAATCATTAAAAATTTCTCCTAACTCAAATGACACCGAAAAACGCAGTGAATTTTCAAGTGGATTATTCACATCTGAAGAATTGATCAGATAAGAAAGATCAACGATCAAGGCATTGGTTTGGAATCCAGCCCCTATTGTATAAAATCTTCTGTTTCCTTTTTCTGGACTCTCACCCATCAGCAAGGTGGAACTGTGATTCTGGTCACCCACGGAGAAATGGGATCAGAGTTTGCCACTCGGGAGATACATTTAAGTTAATAAAACCAATCTCATCATCGGCTTTCCCAAACGGTTCGAAATTGCAGTTCAAAGGATCTGCTTTCACTGATATTAAGCTGAAGTAAATCTGGAGATCCAAAACCAACGTCGCTAGT
Organism: uncultured Flavobacterium sp.; assembly: GCA_964505885.1. Classification (GTDB taxonomy): domain Bacteria; phylum Bacteroidota; class Bacteroidia; order Flavobacteriales; family Flavobacteriaceae; genus Polaribacter. The sequence goes on along the minus strand of CAZDKB010000074.1, from coordinate 10 downwards.
ATTTTCCTAT
>CAZDKB010000073.1:0-13139 GCA_964505885.1 uncultured Flavobacterium sp. | reverse complement strand
ACTCAATGATCACAAACTTCCATACACCTAAATCAACATTGTTGATGATGATCGCTGCATTTGCAGGTTATGATTTTATTATGGAAGCTTATCAAGAAGCAATCAAGGAAGAATATAAATTCTATTCGTACGGAGATGCTATGCTGATACTTTAATGCATCAATGTACTGATGTATCAATGTATTCATAATATTAAAAGGGGGGAGTGATTTATTCATTTCTCCTCTTTTTTTTAAGTTGAGCTTGTCGAAACTCACTAACTTTGCAACTTCGAAACTAGACTATCGTGAAACCAAAGAAAAAAGATATCCGAGCCTTAACTAAAGAACAACTAAGGGAGTTCTTTGTCAAGAATGGAGACAAAGCGTTTCGCGGTAACCAAGTCTATGAATGGCTCTGGAACAAATCTCTACACACTTTTGAAGACATGACGAATATTTCAAAAGCAACCAGAGAAATGCTGGAGGAGAATTTTGTCATCAATCACATAGAAGTAGATTCTATGCAAAGAAGTTCTGATGGAACCATCAAGAACGGAATCAAGTTGCATGATGGCTTGATCGTTGAATCGGTTTTAATTCCAACAGATACCAGAACAACGGCCTGTGTTTCTAGTCAGGTTGGATGTAGCTTAGATTGTAAATTCTGTGCAACCGCTCGTTTGAAACGAATGAGAAATTTGAATCCGGATGAAATTTATGATCAAGTTGTGGCCATTGATAAACAAAGTAGACTCTATCACAATCATCGATTGTCTAATATAGTGTTTATGGGAATGGGTGAGCCTTTGATGAATTACAATAATGTCATGAAGGCAATAGACAAAATTACTTCACCGGAAGGCTTAGGAATGTCATCTAAACGAATTACTGTTTCTACTTCTGGGGTTCCAAAGATGATCAAAAAAATGGCAGATGATGAGGTGAAGTTCAACTTAGCGGTTTCTTTACACTCTGCTATTGAAGAGGTAAGAACTTCTATCATGCCTTTTAATGAGACCTTTCCCTTAGAGGATTTAGCAGATTCTCTTCGATACTGGTACTCCAAGACGAAAAGAAAAGTTACTTATGAGTATGTTGTCTGGGATGGAATCAATGATAGAAAAGAAGATATTCAAGCTTTGGTCGATTTTTGTCAGATCATTCCTGCTAAGGTCAATTTGATAGAATATAACCCTATTGATGATGGAGAGTTTCAACAAGCGAGCTCTAGAGCAATTGATGCCTATATCTCAAACTTAGAAATGAACGATATTGTTGTAAATGTGCGCCGTTCTCGAGGGAAGGATATTGATGCTGCCTGTGGACAGTTGGCGAATAAGTCGTAGTTTTTTGTTTGTTTATACGTTCATGCGTTTATTTGTTTATTCGGATCAATTACTTTTTGAACCCTTGGATTAACTGCTTGTTTTCAAGACATAACTTTCTCAGTCTTTTTTTAATAAAGCCTGTTGAATAGTTGAGATAGTGTATCCGGTTACTTGAGAAATTCCATTTGTTCCTCCCGTATCAGTTTTATTCTTCGTGTTTGAAGAAAGAATTTCAAAGGTCATATCTCTTTTACGAAATTCTAATCGCGAAGTGAGTAGATTTCCTTGAACTTCGAAGGTGCTATATAAAGTATTGCCTAGAAATCGACAAGGTAGAATGATTCCATTATTTTCATCGATTTCGCAGATTCCTTTGTCTTTATCTTTGATGATCAAAGTATAATTTCTTGGAGATCCTGGGTAAATCAGCTTATAATGATAACGGTTTACCGTATCTGTTTTAGTTAATTGAAATTCCATAACAACTTCTAATTGTCCTCGAGGTCCGTCAATTAAAAGATCTCCGTAATAAGTGCCTAAAGCCTGATCAGGAAAGTTGAACTTTTTCTGAGAATGAGATATACTGTAGAGCAAAACAAAAAGCGAGATAAAAACAATACGTTTCATAGAATGAATTTTTACTAAAAATAGGAATTATTTTCAACGTTGAGTGACAATTTTATAAGGATTGAGGTAGGTGTTTAATGTCGCATGTTTCATATCTTTGTTGTTCTTTATGAAACCCGTTGAGGAAATAAAATATCCGATCAAAAAGGAAATGGATCTCTTTGAACAAAAGTTCAAGGATTCTATGCTTTCCAAGGTTCCTCTTTTAAATCGAATCACTTATTATATTGTTAGAAGAAAGGGAAAACAAATGCGACCTATGTTTGTTTTCTTAGTGGCTAAAATGGTTTCTAATGGTGGTTTCGATGAGAGAACCTATCGCGGTGCCTCTATCGTAGAACTGATTCATACCGCCACTCTTGTTCATGATGATGTCGTTGATGATAGTAATCGAAGAAGAGGTTTCTTTTCTATCAATGCTCTATGGAAGAACAAGATCGCGGTCTTAGTGGGCGATTATCTTTTGTCCAAAGGACTCTTACTTTCAATTGATCATGAAGATTTCGATCTTCTAAAATTGATCTCAATTGCCGTGCGAGAAATGAGTGAGGGTGAACTCTTACAAATAGAGAAGGCGAGAAAGCTGGATATAACAGAAGAGGTCTATTTTGAGATCATTCGTCAGAAAACAGCAACTCTAATTGCCGCTTGTTGTGGTATTGGTGCCGCATCTGTAGGCTCCAATCAAGAGACCATCCAGCAGATGAGAAAGTTTGGTGAGTATATCGGAATGGCCTTTCAAATTAAGGATGATCTTTTTGACTACGGAGAAGAGAAGATTGGAAAACCGACGGGAATAGATATCAAAGAGAAAAAGATGACCCTTCCATTGATCTATACTTTAAATAACTGTACAAGTAAAGAAAAAGCATGGCTGATCAATTCTATCAAAAAGTATAATAAAGACAAAAAAAGGGTAAAAGAAGTGATTGATTTTGTCAAAAAAAGTGGTGGTATCCAATATACAGAAGACAAAATGCATGACTACAAAAACAAGGCCTTGGCAATATTGAAGAATTACCCAGAGTCAGAATACAAATCTTCTTTACTGAAAATGATCGATTACGTAGTTGAGCGTAAGATCTAATTATAGTTCTAGTAACTCCTCTACAAAATCTCTTTTGTTTGATAACCTAGGAACTTTATGTTGGCCGCCTAATTTTCCTCTTTTCTTAAGCCATTTATAGAACAACCCCGTTTCTGCTTGGTGCACCTTAGGAGCATTTAAGGTCATGTTGTTATATCGCTTGGCCTCATAATCTGAGTTGATAGATTTTAGAGCGTTATCCAAAAGTTCTGTAAAGTATTCTAGATTTTCCGGAGCGTTGGCAAACTCTATGATCCATTCATGTCCGCCTTTGTTATTACCGTTCATAAAGATTGGTCCTACCGTATAGTCTGTAATCGTAGAATCTGTTTTTAAGCAAGCAGATTTTAAAGCCTCTTCTGCATTTTCGATGATTAATTCCTCGCCAAAAACATTGATATGATGCTTGGTTCTACCCGTGATCCTAATTTTATACGGATCTAAGGAGGTGAATTTTACAGTGTCACCAATCATATATCTCCAAAGTCCGCCGTTGGTGGTAATAACGATCGCATAGTTAACTCCTTCTTCAACTTGAGATAAGGGAATTGCTTTAGAATTCTCACCGTCATATTCGTCCATAGGAATGAATTCGTAAAAAATTCCATAATCTAACATCAGCAAAAGATCAAAGGAGCCATTTTCATCTTGTAAGGCAAAAAAGCCTTCCGATGCATTATAAGTTTCATAGTATAAGAAGTCGTCTTTGGGGATTAACTTTTTATACTGCTCTCGATAAGGATTGAAATTTACCCCACCATGAAAATAGACCTCAAGATTTGGCCAAACTTCCAAAATATTATCCTTTCCAGTTTTCTCAAGAACTCTGTTTAATAGCACTAGCATCCAAGAAGGAACACCTACTAAACTAGTAATATTCTCGTTAATAGTCTCGTTGATGATCGCTTCCATTTTAGATTCCCATTCACTCATTAAGGCAGTTTCTTGTTTGGGAGCAGAGCTGAAATCGGCCCAAAACGGCATGTTTTCTATCATGATTGCCGAGAGATCTCCGAAGTAGCTGTTGTTGTCTTCATAAATGGCAGAACTTCCTCCCAAACGAAGCCCTTTACCATTAAACAACTCGGTGTCTTCATTATTATTGATATACAAGCATAACATGTCTTTCCCAGCCTTGAAATGACAATATTCAATGGCTTCATCACTTACGGGAATGAATTTGCTTTTCGCATTCGTGGTTCCACTAGATTTAGCAAACCACTTGATCTTGGTTGGCCAAAAAAGATTTTGTTCTCCTTTCCTACATCTTTCGATCAAGGGTTCAATACTTTCATATTTCTGAATAGGAACTTTTGCTACAAAATCCTCATAAGAAGTTATGTTCGTAAAGTCGTGCTTCTGACCAAATTCCGTGCTGCTTGCAAACTGGGTAAGTCTCATCAAAAGCTCATTTTGAACATCTACTGGATACTTGATAAAAAGCTCCATTTGATGCCTTCTCTTCTTGAGAAACCATGAGATGATAGAATTAACAAAAGGAATTGCCATGCAGCAGAACTCAATTTAAAAAGTTGATTATTTCACGTATTTTTGTGAGAACACGATCGGAGTTAAAAATAGAAAAATATTTCACATGCAATATCAAGGAGTTTTAAAAAAAATGGCAACTGAAAACCAAGAGAAAATTCAGTACTATTTGGATATGGGAACTGATTTTTTAAACATGAATCAGCTGCTGCATAAAACGCTTGAGATCTCTTTTGTGAAATACCAATGTTTAAATTGTGGAGAGAATTTGCAGATCTACAGACAAGGGTTCTGCAGATCCTGCTTTTTTGATACCCCGCGAGCTGGAGATTGGATCATGAGACCAGAATTAAGTAAGGCTCATCTCGGACAAGAAGATCGAGATCTTGAATATGAAAAGGCGATGCAATTACAACCGCATATTGTTTATTTGGCGAATTCCAGCAATGTAAAAGTTGGTGTAACTAGAAAACAACAAGTTCCTACTCGTTGGATAGATCAAGGAGCTCATGAGGCCATTGAGATCGTTGAGGTTCCAAATAGATATTTAGCGGGAATTACAGAGGTTGCACTAAAAGAACATGTTGCAGATAAAACAAATTGGAGAAAGATGTTAAAGAACGATCCCGAAGCCTCGGGAGAAGATGAAAATTTGGTAAAGTGGCAAGAAAGATTACGACCTTTCATACCAGAAGAAGCAAAAGAATATTTTATTGAGAATAATACCGAGACCCATTTGAATTTTCCAGTAGATCAATACCCGGAAAAACCAAAGAGTTTAAATATTCTCAAAGAAGGAACTTATACTGGAAAGTTAGTAGGAATCAAAGGTCAGTATTTGATTTTTGAAGATCAAACTGTGTTTAATGTAAGATCAAATGAAGGTTTGGTGGTTAATTTATCAATAGCGTAATGTAGCAATTGATAAAGAATTTATTTTCAGCTCAACAAATAAAACAACTCAGCAAATGAACAATAAACTAAAAGTGGCAATGGGGCAAATTGCTCCGGTGTGGTTAAATAAACAGGCTACAATTGAGAAGATTGAAAATTGCATCATCGAGGCGGCGAAAGAGAAGGCAGAATTGATCGTTTTTGGAGAAGCCTTACTACCTGGATATCCATTTTGGATCGCTTTAACCAATGGAGCAGAATGGAATTCTTCTACTCAAAAAGAACTACACTCTCATTATGTTCAAAATTCAATCACGATTGAAAAAGGAGAATTGGATTCAATTTGCAGCTTGGCAAAAGAACATTCTATGGCTGTTTATTTGGGAATTATGGAACGTCCAATTGACAGAGGAGGTCATAGCATTTACGCATCACTAGTTTATATTGATCAGCAAGGAAAGGTCAAATCAGTACACAGAAAGTTACAGCCCACCTTTGATGAACGATTGACTTGGGCTCCTGGTGATGGAAATGGATTACAAGTACATTCCTTAAAGGACTTTACTGTTGGAGGACTAAACTGCTGGGAAAATTGGATGCCTTTACCGAGAACAGCCTTATATGGTTTAGGTGAAGACTTACATATTGCGGTTTGGCCAGGTAGTGATCATAATACAAAGGATATCACTAGATTCATTGCAAGAGAAGGACGTTCATTTGTAATCTCTGTTTCTAGTATGATGAACAAAGCCGACTTCCCGAAAGATACACCCTATTATGACAAGATTGTTAAAGATGCCCCTGAGGTTTTGGCCAACGGTGGATCTTGCATCGCGGGGCCTGATGGAGAATGGATCGTTGAACCGATCATTAATAAAGAAGGAGTGTTTTACCAAACGATAGACTTTAATAGAGTGCTTGAAGAGCGCCAGAACTTTGATGCAGTGGGTCATTATTCTCGCCCTGATGTGACGAAGTTAAGTGTGAATAGAGACCGTCAAAGTACAGTCGAATTCGATTCTTAAGTTATAATTTCTCATGGATTTTGAATTCCTTGTATATGTCTCCTTCGGAATTTTAATTATTTCGATTATCAGGTATATCATAAAAAAAAGAAAAGAACTTCATATTGAGCTAAAGTCCATAGATGATCTTAAGCCTATAATGAAAGAGATCATTCCTAGAAGAGATCTCGATTTCATGATCGTTGATTTTGCGCCTTATTATGTTCAATATGCCAAATTTCCAGACAGTTTCGACTTCATGTGTGAATGCGTAAGCAATAATTATCTTTCAGATGAAAATTTATTGGATGACAATCAATATCAATTGCTCTCCCAATTTGGTTTTTATGCTCCGGGAGAGATAGATGAGGAAGGAAATAAGTCTCAGAACTTTTTCAAATTTTATACCTGTGCCAATCAGGAAGAAATAGATCAGTTAATTTCTGAATTGGAAAAGATCATGTTGGGTGTTTATCAGCATTCTTCTGATACTTTTAGATTTAAGGTGAATCGAAACTAGGATTCCGTATCTTTAGAAAAGAATCTAATGATATGAAGAAGTTAAATTTTTTCTTAAGCCTACTTTTTACATTTTATGTCCTACATGTTGGACATTCTCAAACCACGGTTATTAAGAATAATGATCAATGGCAACTCACAGTTGATGGAAAACCATTTGATGTAAAAGGTGCAACTTTTGGCTATATTAAAGATGTTCAGAATTATGATTCCTATTTTAAGGATCTGAAATTTCTGGGAGTTAATAGTATTAGAACTTGGGCAACAGGTAAAGAGACCAAGGAATTACTGGACGCTGCGCATAAATATGATATCAAAATTATGATGGGTATATGGATGCGACATGGTAGACCCGGAATGGAAGATGATGATCGTTTTGATTACCTCAAGGATAAGAAGGGTATAGAGGATATGTATGAGAATGCCATTAGCTTTGTAACGGAGCATAAAGATCATCCCGCTGTGCTCACTTGGGGAATTGGAAATGAGGTGTATTTGAATATTGCTACTGATCCAGAGAAGGAAGCCTACTCAAAACTTTTGGAAAGAATTTGCAAAGAAATCAAAAGAATAGATCCTAATCACCCTATTACTTCCGTCGAAGCATGGACATTCGGATTAGATTGGTGGCAAAAACATGTGCCTTCAATTGATATTTATGGATTGAATGCCTATGGGTTCGGAGCGAGTATGTTGCAAGAAGAATTGGACAAACATAAAATCAATACTGAATTTGGCGTGCGAGGAGAATGGGATATCAAAGAAGAGGTAAATGGTGTGAAAAGAGAGCCTTCAGATGAGGAGAAGTACGAATCGATCTCGAAAGGTTATTCAGATTGGATATCAAATAAACCCAATAATCTAGGTGTTTATGTTTTTCACTATGATACAAGTGATAAGTTCATAGGTCCCTGGTTAACTATGTTCTATAAGGATCACAAACGACCTCAATATTGGGCCACACGCAAGGCATATACTGGAAAGGATCCTGTAAATAGTGTGCCTGCGATTAACTCCTTTAATCTTTCAACAAATGAAGCAAAAAGTAAAACCTGGATCCCAGTAACATTAGATGTAAATGATGCCGAAAATGATCAATTAGATATTTCATTTTCTTACAATCAAAGAACAGGAAGTAGACAGCGAAGAGATCAAATTCTTCCCGTTGTTCATAGAGGAAATCTAAAAGAAGGTTTTGAAATTCAGCTTCCACAAGAGAATGGACCTGTTAAGATCTATGCGAATGTGATAGACTCAGAAAAGAACATGGGAATTGCCTCTACTGGAATTATGATAAAGGACAAAAAAGCGAGTAAAAGGAAATTTCTTGTTCCGAAGGCTGAATTGCCATTTTACGTTTACCAAGAAGGTAATGATATGCCTTTTGCACCTTCAGGATATATGGGTAATATGTCATCTCTCTCTCATGATGAATATTATACTGAGAATGTTAAGAACGGTAAAAAAGCTTTTAAGATCACCTATGATTCCAAGGGAGGTTGGTATGGCTTGGCATTTCAAGACCCAGCGAATGACTGGGGAGATATCATGGGAGGATATAATTTAGAGGGTGCGAAGTCTTTTAGCTTTTGGGCAAAAACAAATGAATGGAACGTTAAAGCGAAGTTTGGATTTGGACTCATTGAAAAGGATAAGAAGTTTCCCGATTCCGCTATTGTATCCAAAGAATTTGAACTTTCTAAACAATGGCAAAAGTATACCATCCCAATCAAGAAAGCAGATCTAAGTTGTATCAGAACTGGATTTGTAATATTTGGAGGATCCGCTGGTAAACCTTTTGAGATCTATTTGGATGATATTGTTTTTGAATAATGTTCTTTGGAAAATCTAAAAATTATAAAAAGAATAGAAAGCGATTTGATTCTATAGTAACAGATAGTCGCTTTAATTACTTTGAACCTATTTTTAATGACTTTGAAAAAGGAGTTGAAATTTCAGATGATGAAATTATTCTAGCCTATAAAAATTTTGCATCTTCTGTTTATAGTAATACTGTTGCTATGGCAGAACTTCATATGGTTTTGGTTGCAACGATTGCGGTTCATAATCCAAATTTGATAGAAGAACTTCTAGAACGGCCTATGTTGATGATCTATCTTTCTTTTGGTGAAAAGGTGGGGAATGAAAGAGTTGTGAACTTTATTAGAAAAAGATTATTGGCTAAAGACGCTGAACCTTATGGCGGACTCCCTAATAAAAAAGCGATGAATTGGTTAAAGAGCTTCTTTCCTAAAAACAAGGAATTAGTTGAAAAGGTTTTTGATAAAGTTATTGCTGAAGAAGAAAAAGATCGAGAAGATTAAATCTTATTTTGATTTTGCTTTGATAATCTCAGAGATCACCTTTTCCACGCCAAAAGCATTGTTGCTTTCCGTTTCGTACTTTGCAACAGATTTTACTTCTGGATGAGCGTTTTCCATAGCAAAACTAAAGTAGCCCAGCTGCAACATCTCTACATCGTTTAAATAATCTCCGAAAACGGCGGTTTCTTCTTGTCTGATATTCAATTTTTCTTGAACCACCTTTAATGCTCTTCCTTTGTTACATGTGAGGCTTGAAAGATCTAACCAATTCTTTCCTGATATTTTTAAGGAAATATCTTTTTCAAACTTCTGAACAAAAGGATAGATAAATTCTTCGGAGGAAACAGGGTGATATAAGGCAATCTTTATGGTAGAGGCTCTGTCGACCACCTTTGTAAGGTCATCAACAACCTCATAAGTATTATAATATTCTTTAAAAATATCTATCAGTCTTTTGTCATTCGTTTCAACAAATGCACTATTCATTCCGCAAAGAATGATCAGTGTGTCGTTAATTTTTCTCAAGGTAGGAATCACATCCAGAATCAGCTTTTTATCCATCGTGTGTAGATGAATTAATTTGCCGTTTTGTTTGGCAACACCTCCATTTTCACCAATGATGGTAATTTCATTCTTAATTGAGGACAGTTTATGAGCGATACTATCATGTTGTCGTCCGCTAGCGGCTACAAAATGAACCCCTAATTCTTTTAAAGATTCATGCTGTTCAAGAAAGAGTTCACTAGCTTCTTCATGAGAATTCAGAAGTGTGCCATCCATATCCGTGACGATTAATTTTACCTTAGATAGATCCATAGAATTATTTAAAAGCGAAAATAGGGCATTGAATACAAACTAATTCTGTTCATGCTGTTCAATTAATGAGGAATTTTTTCTGATCTTTTGCATCTCCCAAATTAAAAAACCAAAAACGGCAAGATACTCCATGCCAACAAACCAGAGATTCTCCTTCCAAGGACTGTTCGCATATGCTTGATAACTCAGAATGATCATCAAACTCCAAATAAGAGTGAATCGATATTTCGTAAAAACTGAGAGTAGTACTAGGGTTGCTAAATACCAAGGATGCATCGTGGTAGTTGTAAAATAATAGAATGTCATCCCCAAAAGGAGAGCAGTCATCAATTGCTGTGGTTTTTTATTATTTCTAAAGAAAGTGATTGCCAAGAGAAAAATCAAAGCAATTAACGGCATGATCTTACCAATAATTGCGATTTCATTATATCCCCTAAACAAATACCCAATCTCTCTTGCGATATAATAGAGGCTCGCATTAAACTCGAAGTTTCGGAACCACAGCCCAACAGAATTTGTATAACTGCTTATCAATTCCGAAGAGACAAAGGGTAAGAATAGGGTCAGATTGGTAAGTACGACGATTCCACCAAATGCAATAAACCTAATAAATCCATTCATCTTTCTACTTTTACCTTTCTCCTTGGAAGTTATGAACCACCGATAAAATAAAGGAAGAAGAAGTAAGGGTATGAGTTTCACAGAAACAGATAATCCTAACAGCAATGCAGCCCAAATCCATTTTTTCTTTAGAAGTAAGTATAAACTCCAAACTAAAAAGAAAAGCATTACCGACTCGAAGTGAAGATTACCCGTAAGCTCAATGATGATAAAAGGATTAAGTGCGTATAAAAAGATGTTATGAATTGGTAGATCAAGCTTTTCTAAGATCTTTTTCCCGAAATATAGAATGCCAATATCCGCTAGAATGATCTGAATTCTCATCACGACAATTGCACCTAGAATACTAGAGTTTGAAAATATTGCTGCGATCAAAAAGTTTAATTGATTTATCGGAGGATAGTTTGTAAAATGACTCCCGTTCAAAGCTCCCATTCCGTTATAAAGGTCGATACCTTGATTAACCGGTAAATTTCCGTCTTGTATAAAAGTTTCAGGAAATGAGATGAAGGGATTGAATCCTTCAAAGATCATTCTACCATCCCATATGAACCGATAGAAATCTTGAGATAAATTGGGAATTGCCAAAAGAAAAATCAATCTGAATAAAATGGTAAGTCCAATCAATAATTGAAAGTTCTTCTTTTCAAATTTGATAAAATATAAGAATGGCAAAAATAGTAGGGCATACAAAGAACTGAGTTCAATGAAGTTTTCACGTTCTATGTAATAAGCGAAATAAAAGTAAAGAACCAAACTGATCACAATAAGGATCACAGTTTTGTATGTCTTTGAAATGGCCATTAAGCTTTAGAAAAGATCGACTTAAAGAACACATATCCGAAGCCAATAAATAGCATCAGGTGAAAGGGGAATAATCCAAAATCTCCTCCTTGATTACCAACGATGAATGCACTATACATCCCGAAGGCAAAATATAAAGTAAGTAATCCTTCAATGACGACATTCAAAGAGATTTTTTTTCGGATGTATTTGTTGTTTTTCCAGCTATCCGTCAAAGATTTGATGTTGAACTTAGGAGTACGAACAAATTCACTCTTTTTACCAATATGCCCTTCAATAACAGCAATGGAGTTATGCAAAGAGAATCCCATGGCAATTGAGAAAAAGGTAAAGAAGGTTCCAATGTATTTAAAGAAGTTAAGGGCGCCTCCTCCATAAGATCTTTTGAACATAAACCAATAACAAACAAAGAAGATGATCGTACTCATCACGAAGAAACTCATGATGAAAAAGTAAGTTTTTAGATGCTCAAACTGATTTTTAATATACAACATTGGTATACTCAGAATAGCCACCAAAAAGATCATCATAAACATGGAGCTATTCAGCAAATGGAGCAAGCTATGAATCTTAGTTTTTAAAGATATGGTTGGGTTTGAGAGAACCCTTTTGGCCATCTTTTGAAAGTTTTCAGCCCCTCCTTTGTTCCATCGAAATTGTTGAGATCTTGCGGCGCTGATGATCACGGGTAGCTCTGCAGGTGTTTGAACATCTTCTAAATATTTGAACTTCCATTGTCTTAACTGAGCTCTATAACTTAGGTCAAGATCTTCAGTTAAGGTATCGCCCTCCCAATTCCCTGCGTCATAAATACATTCTCTTCTCCAGATTCCGGCGGTACCATTAAAATTGATAAAGTGCCCTTTGCTATTTCTTCCTACTTGCTCTAAAGTAAAATGAGCATCCAAGGCAAAAGCCTGCACTTTAGTTAGGGTAGAGTAGTTTCTATTGATATGCCCCCAACGAGTTTGTACCACTCCAACATCAGGATTTTTAAAGTAAGGAACTGTTTGTAATAACCAATCCGATTCAGGTAAAAAATCTGCATCAAAAATAGCGATGAACTCTCCTTTAGCAATCTCCAATCCTTCTTTTAAAGCTCCTGCTTTAAACCCTTGTCTATTCGTTCTTGTTATATGGGTTATATCAAGACCGGAAGATTGTAATTTCTTGATATGGGCCGAAGTAGACTGCACCGATTCATCCGTAGAATCATCCAAGACTTGAATCTCTAATTTACCGTCAGGATATTTTAGTTTAGCGATGTTGTCTAATAGACGCTCCATCACATACATTTCATTATATACGGGAAGTTGTATGGTTACGTTAGGAACTTCATCAGGATTATTAAGATCAAATTTCTCACAATTATCCTCCTTTTTCTGAGCACTTATGTAGTTGAATAAGAGGTTGAGTTGGGCAAGCGCATACATGAAGATCAAGATAAGCGCAAGGGAGTAAATGGTAATCACAAGGTATTCTAGAATCATCATTTAAAACTGTATTTAAAGATCCAACCTAAGATTTTTACGCCCGCTAAGATAGAACCTTTTACGGTACCAGAAACTTTTGATACACCAATTCTATTTCTATATTTCATTTTTACTTCAACATAAGATAACTTCTTTTTTAAAACCTTCAATTAC
>CAZDKB010000072.1:1351-13489 GCA_964505885.1 uncultured Flavobacterium sp. | reverse complement strand
TCATCTTCATCAATAGGCTTTAGAAGATAGTCGATACTATTTAATTTAAATGCTTTTAAGGCATATTCATCATAAGCAGTCGTAAAAATAATGGCGCTATTCACCTCGATCTCCTCAAAGATCTCAAAAGACAAACCATCAGATAATTGTATATCTAAAAAGATAAGGTCTGGGTGTTCATTGTTTTGAAACCAATTCAATGATTCTTCCACAGAGTGAAGTAAGGTGGTGGCTTTAATGTTTAATTGCTCTAACATTCTAGCCAGCCTTCTTGCAGCTGGTTTTTCGTCTTCAATGATAATTACGTTCAAGTTTTTCAATGATTAAGTTTTTTAAAAGTATTTCAATTCAATTTTCACAACTTCTTCTAATAAAGAGTCAATTAAAAGAAAAAAATTCATTTTATCCTTGCTCTTTTTCTTTATCTACTTCTCATCCATATATTCTTTGATCTTTCGCTCTTCCCAGTCCTTGCTCATAAGTAATCTAGATCCGAAAACTCCATATGCATGGAATGCAATACCTATCCCCCACCAGAACCAAAGACTATAATTTCCACCATAAAATAACGCTTCCTCGAAAGTATCTCCATTATCAATATCATTAATGATCTTAAAAACGCTAATGATGGTATTGATGATTAAGAATACTGTTAGATGTGTATAAAACCCTTTCAATTCATCCACTCGCTTTTTTGCGCGAAGATATTTTCTATTCATATTTTTATCGTCCATTCTTTCCATATCTATCTGTTATTTTCGTTCATAAATTGGCGTATCTTCTTTTCCTCCCAGTCAGATCCTAATATGACATTCGATCTGTATGTTTTTATCGCTTGTAATAACAAAAAGACTCCCCAAATGATCCAAACGATATACATATCCAGTCTTCCCATCACCTCTTCAAAGCTCTCTCCATCTCTCATATAAACACGCAATTTGAATATACTAATCGCGAGGTTCACCACTACATAAATGATCACATGTTTATAAAACTTTCTCAGTTCTTCTGTTCTCTTTTTTGCTCGGAGATATTTTTTCTTCCTGTTTGCATCGTTATACCTAGTTGTTTCCATGATTACTTTTTCAAAATTTTATTTCCACGTCTGCTTTCTTCATCCATGAGCTCTTTAATCTTCTTCTCTTCCCAAGATTTCCCTAAGAATCCTCTAAAACCAAATACTCCCAACCAATGAAAAAACAAACCTATTCCCCAGAATAACCAGGTCGAATACACTCCGAAGTGAGTAATTGCTCCATCGAAACCGAACCCTTCATCGTATGATAATCCATAGAGTACAATAGCACTAATGAAAATGTTGATTACGATGTACACTGCCAAATGCGTATAGAATCCTTTAATGTCTTGAACTCTTTTCTTTGCTTTGATATATTGTTGTTCTTTGATATAATTCTTTTCCATTTTTTTATCTTTTTAAGTTATTCTGTCCTAATAACTCTTTGATCTTTCTCTCCTCCCAGTCTTTACCTAATCCGATCTTTTCAAAACCAAATATCCCTAACCAGTGAAAGAATAATCCTATAATCATTCCTCCCACAGCATACCACAAAAATAGAAACTGAGGTACAAATTCAAAATTCACCCAAATGATCATTGGTATGGCTAATATGGTTATGGCTAAATGCCAATAAAATCCTTTGATCTCCTCGATTCTCTTTTTCGCTTCAACATATCTGATCTCTTCACTGTGATCTCTTTTCAACTCTTTATGGTATTCATCGGTTCCCATAAATTCTTTGATCTTTCGTTGTTCCCATTCTTTTTGAAATGAAAGCTTAGAAATTCCGAATACATTGACCCAATGTAATGTCAGTCCTACAAACCAGGCTCCAATAAAAAACCAGAACCACTCATACTGAGGTACTAAGTTTAGATTGATAAAGACTACGAAAGGCACTATAATTACAGTTGAGATTAAATGGGTATAGAAGCCGATCATCTCCTTGACTCTCTTTTGTGCTCTTAAATATCCTTCACTATTACGGTTGATTGTTTTCATGATTTTAATATTTAAGCTCGTCGTCTTCGTCCATCATTTCTTTAATCTTTCTCTTTTCCCAGTCTTTACCCAAGCCGATTGCGCTGAACCCGAATACCGAGAACCAGTGGATTAATACACTAAGTCCTAATCCAAATGCTGGATACCAGAACCAGTGATAAAAAGGTGAGAATCTCAAATTGATGAATATTAGAAATGGTATTACCAATACGGTCACTACAACATGAGAATAGAATCCTTTGATCTCCCTGATTCTCTTTTGAGCTCTCATGTATTTTTCTTCATTAACAAAATTGTTATCCATGTTATTAATATTTACGTTTATTATCTTCTTCCATCATTTCCTTGATCTTTCTCTCTTCCCAATTTCTACCTAAGAATACATTGTAATTATTGGCTTCCAACCAGTGGAAGATCACTCCGATACCCCATCCAATTGCAGGGAACCAAAACCAGTGAAATCCTGGCGAGAAATACAAGTTGATAAATACCAAAAATGGTATCACTACTACATAGGAGGCTAAATTCTGATAGAACTCCTTTAATTTTTCCACACGCTCTACTGCGCGTACATACTTGCTGTTTTCTAAATCTTCTGTATACATTATATCGTTCATTTTTATAAGGAGAGGTAAACTCACCCTAAATGTTTTATTATCGTTTTCTATGGTTACTCTTTTCTCTGTCATCAATCCATATCGATCGGCGATATTGCTCAAACCTACTTTAGTGCCTTTTCCTATGGCTTCTTTCGGATTGATATTATTTTCAACGATCAAGTAACCTTCCTCTACATAGATCTTAATCTTTAAAGGTTTTAAAGATGAGACCACATTATGTTTAACTGCATTTTCTAATAACAACTGTAAAGACAAGGGAACAACCTTTAATTCTTGATTGTCTACAGTAGTAGGAACTTCAAAATGCAAAGCATCCTCAAATCGCATCGACAATAGCTCCATATAAGCCTTTGCGAATTGTAACTCTTCTGTTAATGGGATCAGATCCTTATTTCTTTGTTCAAGAACGTATCTGTAAACTTTAGAAAGTTTTGTTGTAAACTTCTCTGCCTGATAAGGATTCTCCCCGATCAAAGAAGTGAGTACATTCAAACTATTGAATAGAAAATGCGGATCGATCTGATTTTTTAAAGACTCGAACTTGGCTGTTTCCGTTTTTGCTACGATCTCTTGTCTAGTGGTCTCCTTGGTCATCGCCGCCTTCCAATTCATCATGAATCCTCTTGCATGTAAAAAGGTAGATGCACCTAAAGACAAAATGATATAGAATAGATGAATGAATATATAATTACCCTTAAAGAAATTATCCGGATTACCATCATTCAAAACCATAAAGGTGATATAATCAATTCCCAGAACAAGAGGCACAGTGTAAAGAACAGTCGCTACGATTCCTGCAGTAACTCTTTGATTGGTCTGAGTGATCCAATCCCATTTTGTATTGAGATAGTTGTTAATCAAACCGTTTCCAAATCCCATACCAAAAGAGAACATTCCAGAGATCACAAAGGATTTCCACAATCCGTCCCAAGTAAAGTTTCCAAAGAAGAGCCCGAAGAATAAACCAAAACCAATGGTTAGTTTAAGGCAAATAATAAATCCCTTTTTTAAGTTTTTCATCGTATATACTTCTGGCTGACTCTTCATTGATATTATGGTTGATTAGTTGTTATAAATTTAACCAAACTTCTGAAACTCCAAATTCGTTTTCTTAAAACTTGATCTCTAGTTTTATCTCTTCATTAGAGACGGTAAATTTTGAATCTTGAAAGTTTGGAGGTCCAAAACTCATTACGTTGTTTGAAGCTCCATAATCTTCTAATGGCATTCCATTTTCTTGGAAATCCATTTTACCATTGTTATTCTTGTCGTGGAAACATAAAACCGAGTAATCTCCTGGTTCAACATTTTCAAAAGTGACTGTGCTTTTTCCATCAACAATCTTAGCGTCTTTTGATTGAATCGGAACCTGCATAAAGTTCTCTTTATCATACAATGCAAAAGCTACTTTTCCTGAATCTGAAGTAACATTTACCACAGTTGCCGTGATCGTTTGTTTGTTTCCTAATAGTAAACTACTAATTACTATGAATGCTGCTGTTAATACGGTTGCTAAAATTTTCATTTTTATTGTTTTTATTTTTTTGTTCATTAATTACATGACAAAAGTGCAAAGGATTCCCACCTTGGAAAACAAAAAGCTACCGAGTTGTATTTTTTTTAGGACGAATTGTAGATATTAAAATATCCTACCTATTAAAGCTCTTAAAAACCGTAAAGGAGGCATGGTAATAATGATTCTAAGATCTTGTATGAAGTTTGATTCTTCGTCTAGGAATCTAAAGATGGATTGAACTGAGTTCTTTTTAAAGAGGATACCAAATATTTTTCCACCAATAGAATTATCTCTTGATAGAACATCTAACAGGAGAAGATCGAAATACCAAAACCTTGTGCGTTTATGATATTCCTTAAACGACTGATCGGTCTTTAAGAATTCTGCTAGATACTTGGTCTTTCTGCTGATATTCATAAATGTATAACCTGTACTAGCTTTAGACCAACCACCAGCTGTACCAATGCTTAGAACATTTCTAGAATTATGCTTCCAGAATTTATAGGAAGTCATAGGAATTATTCCTTGTTCTTTTTCTACTATTTGATAATCTGTAATTCCCTTTTTGTCTAAATATAATTTGATTTCATTTTCATACTCCTCTGTCGTTAAAAGGTTTTGAGAGAATAATGTATATTCAAATAGGGCAATTTTCTTCGAAACAGGCAATACATACATAAATCGAGTATTGTCTTTCTGTTCAACCTTAAAATCCATAAAAGTGGCCACGGAGTCATCGAAGGTATCTTCCTTTGTTTCTACAAACCAACCCAAGAAATGTTGTTTGAGAACAGGATATTTTTTTTGATGCTTATAATCGTAATCAAATAAAATACTATTTAACACCTTGTTTCCATGATATTCTGATTTCTTGGTCAGAATAGAAGCATGATCAGTTTTATGACTGATATTTAATATCTCATCTTTGATGAGATCAATATTCGAATCACTGGGAATTTGTTTCAATATCTTCTGATAAAGATTTGAACTTCGAACCATTTTATAGGTATAGGGGCCAATGTCTAATCTCTTTGAAAAGACCTCACTTTTAAAATCGATCTCATTCCAAGTTTTCTCTATAATATCATCCCACTCTCCTTCTCCTTTTTCCCAATAACACCAGGTTCTATCATTGGATTTTTTCTCTTCTTTCTCTATTAATAAAATCGACTTATCCTTATAGAATGAATCATTCATCATTCTGTAAACCATGATCAAACCTGAAGCTCCAGCCCCTGTAATTATGTAATCATATCTACTCATCAGAAAAACAGAAATGAAACAAAGAAAATAGAAATAGCAATAAAGATCTGAAGGGATATCTGTCTATTGGTCTTAATGGTGAATCGTTGAAATAAGAGGTGTGCAATAAAAGATATGACAAACCACCCAATATAATTTTGAATAGGAACATCACCATTTTCAAACTCCCAGAAATCAAATCGCGGTGCTGACACTTCAATGGCTAGATCCAACAACATCATCAAAAACCCTCCAATGGCTGATCGAACCCAAATGTTCTTCGAGATTAATTTACTTACATCTGCAGTGGTGATGGTCAATACAGCCCAATTCACACAGATCATTATAGGCACTCCACCAATTTTATAGCCTAAGTTTTCACCATATTCATAGGTTCCAAATATGAGGCCATAGTTGACACCCAAGAATTCAGTGATAAATCCTATAAAGAAAGGTATAAGAAAGGCGTAAAAGAATTTAAGATTGATCTCTTCTAAATTCCAAACAATAAAAACAAGGTATAAGAATAAATTCAATGGAGTCATGCTCAGGAACCATTCAGAATCTTTTCCAAGAATGCCAAAAATCCCTGAAATATTGAATAACCATATCAGGAAAATCGAAAATGCTAATTTAAACTTGACGGTCATTCTATTTTTTTAAAATTAATTCTGAAACTATTTTCCCAGACAGTAAGCAAAGAGGAATTCCTCCTCCTGGATGAACCGACCCTCCACAAAAATAGAGATTCGAAATTTTATTCGTAAAGTTAGGGTGCCTTAAAAAAGCTGCAAACTTATTATTGCTCGCCGCGCCATAAAGAGCTCCCTGATAAGAATAGGTTTTACTTTCAATAGATCTGGGATCAAGAATAGACTCGTATTCTATCAATTCACCGATATTTTCACCAAGCAATCTCGATAGTTTTTCAATGATATTATTTCTACTTCTGTTAATGATCTCTTCCCAATCCTGACCTTTATTACTTGGGGTATTGATCATTACAAACCAGTTTTCACATCCATTGGGTGCATCATCCTCTTCTTCTTTAGATGTTATATTCACATAAACCGTAGGGTCATTAATCACATTATTTTTACCGAAAATAGTTTCAAATTCATCTTTATAATTATTCGAGAAGAAGATGTTGTGAAGATCCAATTCGGGGAATTCTTTTTTAATTCCCCAATAAAATATCAATGCTGATGAAGATCTAGGTTGTGCCAATATCTTTTCGGGGGCTTTTTGATCTTTCAATAGATTTCTATAGGTAGGAACAACATCCGAATTTGAAATTACAACATTAGTAAAATGATTCTCTCCATTGATCTTGATGCCTATAGCCTTATTTTTTTCAACTAAGATTTTTTCAACTTTCGAGTTGAAATGAAAATTTACTCCTAGGTCTTGAGATAATCGATAAATACTTTGTGTTATGGAATGCATACCCCCTTTTGGAAAAAAGGTCCCAAAATACTGCTCTAAATGAGGAATCATGGACATTATGCCTGGCGTCTGATATGGGTCAGAACCATTATATGTTGCGAATCGATCGAATAATTGAACCAATCTTGGATCTTTAAATCTACTCTCATTATGTGAATGAAGACTTGTATTGAGATCCAGTACTCCCATATTGAGAATCGCTATTAAAGTATCTTTTGAAAAATATGTAGAAACCTTATGAAGGGACTTTTCTAGAAACAAAGAAGCAGTGAGATCATATTTCTTTTTACTTCTTTGGAAATATGTAAGTAAATCTTCTTTATTCACATTAAACGCCTGTTCTGCATTTAATGCAAATCGTTCTGGATTAGCATCAGCATGAAACCGGGTCCCATCTTCATAAAAATAATGGCAAACCGTTTTTTTCTTTTTGAATTCAAAATAATCTGAGGTCTTTTTACCAGCAACAGAAAACAACTCCTCCACGAACTGGGGCATTGTAAATAAGGAAGGTCCCATATCGAAGCGATAGCCTTGTTTCGAAAATTCTGTCAATTTCCCGCCAGGATATGAATTCATTTCGTAGACATCAACCTTATAACCTGCAGAACATAAACGCACGGAAGTCGCTAAACCAGCGATTCCAGCACCTATTATTATGGCTGTTTTGGAGTTTGAATTCAAGATTGGCTTAACTTGGGTTTTTTGAAGTACTTCATTGGCACAAACAGCATTCCAAAACATTCGCTATCGTGCTTTCCCAAATTCTTATGATGTATTTTATGTGCTTTTCTTAATCCTAGTAGGTATCTATTCTTGGTCTTTTTAAACCATTTAAATCTTTGGTGAATCAACACGTCATGAACTAAAAAATAAGCGATCCCATATAGTGCAATCCCAAATCCAAAAGCTGCCAAAGGATACAATTGTAGTTTCAATCCAAAATAAATAGATAAAGAACTAGGTAAGGCAAAAATGACGAAGAAGAGATCATTCTTTTCAAAGATATTCTGATATCTGGGTTGGTGATGATCTTCATGTAAATACCACAAAAAACCATGCATCACAAATTTGTGAGTACACCAGGTAATTCCTTCCATTAAAGCAAATGTGGCTAAGGTGGTAAGTACCAGTAAGACCATTAAATCATGTTTAGTTTATACTTTACGTAACTTCTCGCTAACAAATTTATTTTCATTGGGTCAGAAATCCTAACTCTTGTCTCAATAATTTCAGATGAAGGTACTCTATTTAGCTTTTTTAATAGTCTTCTGTAGTATCTGTAGGCCATATACACTCCAAATTTAGCCTCAACAGGTAATTTTAGAATTCCTTGGGTATAAGCATATTCAAAATCATCCTCAATCTCATCGATGATTAGAGCTTTAGACTCTGAATCTAGAGAAGTTAGATCTACATTCGGAAAATAAGATCGATTCAACAATTCATAATCGTCTTTGAGGTCTCTTAAGAAATTTACTTTCTGAAAAGCAGAACCCAAACGCATAGCAGCTTCCTTTAACTCATTATATCTTTCTTCATCTCCATTCACAAAAACTTTTAGACACATTAATCCAACAACGTCAGCAGAACCATAAATATATTCGTCGTATTCTTCTTTTGTTGCGTAAACAGATTTAGTAAGATCAGCGCGCATGCTTTTTAGAAAAGCTCTTACCATATCATCTGTTATATTGTATTCTCTGACAGTTTGTTGAAATGAGTTCAAAATAGGATTTAAACTAATTCCTTGTTCATAGGCTTTGTAATATTCGATCTCAAAATCATTTAATAATTGCTCCTTGTCATAATCGTGGAAGGTGTCTACAATTTCATCTGCAAAACGAACAAATCCATAAATGTTATAGATGGCTGAACGAATGGTTGGAGACAACATTTTTACTGCCATAGAAAAAGAAGTACTATAGCTTTTAGTAACAAGTTTGCTGGTGTCGTAAGAGACTTGATCGAATAATTGTTTCATTTTATGCGCGTGTTTTTTCGATTAATTCAGATGCAATCTTCCCTGATATCAAGGAAGGAGGAACACCTGGTCCTGGAACGGTTAGTTGGCCCGTGAAATACAAATTCTTAACTTTTTTACTCTTGATATTTGGTCTGAGAAAAGCGGTTTGCAATAATGTATTTGCCATGCCGTATGCGTTTCCTTTGTAAGAATTGTATTCCTTTACAAAATCATTCACACAAAATGACTCTTTAAAGATAACGCTTTTTTTGACTTCTTGACCCGTAATATTCTCGAACCTGCTGATTATCAGATCAAAATACTTCTCTCTAAGCTCAGGTGTATCTTCAATTCCGGGAGCTAATGGAATCAAAAAGAAACCATTTTCCTTTCCTTTAGGAGCCGTACCTGAATCTGTTACTGAAGTGAAGTTTGCATAGAATAGAGGTTCCGTTGGCCATTTTGGGTCATCATAGATTTCAACGGCATGAGCATCAAAATCAGTATCAAAGAATAGATTGTGATGATTAATGTTTTCTAATTTCTTGTCGAATCCAACATAAAATAACAGAGAAGACGGGGCAAAAGTTTTCTTTTCCCAATAAGATTCTGAATACTGTCGATATTCTGGGTCTAAAAGAGTTTCGGAATGATGATAATCTGCACCGCTTAAAACTAGATCGGAATGAATAATTTCTCCATTGACCTTAATACCAGAAACCCTTTTGTTTTCCACCAAGATCTTCTCAACGTTCATATTTGTTATGAAATTAACTCCTAATTCTTCAGCTAATTTCTTCATTCCCTTAACTACACTATACATTCCTCCTTTGGGATGCCAAGTTCCCAGACCGAAATCTGCGTAATTCATGAAATTATAAAAGGCCGGTGTATTGCTTGGTTTAGCACCTAAGAATAGAACGGGAAACTCAAGAATCTGAATGAGCCTATTGCTTTTAATTTTTTTTCGAACCTGTTTTTTAACAGTTGAAAAGAATTGTGATACCCTTGAGATGGTTGTAGGTGTAACAAGCTCTAAAGGTGAAACTCCTGGCTTGTACACGAGATCTTCAATTGCGGTTTCATAATTAGCACCCGCAGAATCCATAAATCTTTTTAAATGCTTTGAACTACCTGGCTCTTCTTTTTCAAACATCTCATAGATTCTATCAAGATCTCCGTCAACTAGCAGAAAATCATTCTTTTCAAAATATACTCTGTAGGCAGGATCCAATTTTTCTAATTGATAGTAGTCAGAAGGTTTCTTCCCAAAATCATTAAAGAATCGTTCGAATACTCCGGGCATCCAATACCATGACGGACCAATATCAAAAGTAAAACCATCTTTGATCAGCTGTCTAGCTCTTCCACCAACAGTATTATTTTTCTCTAAGACCGTGACATCATAGCCTAATTTCGCCATGTAACAAGAAGCTGCTAACGACGAAAAACCGGAACCAATTATATGGACTTGTTTCTTCATTGATTGTTTTGTTAAACAAATATAATTATTAGTTAAACAAAACTAAGTTATGGAAGGAAAATTATAATACTTTTAACAAATCTGAAACGTAAGGATATATGGAAATGTCAGAATTAAACTCCATATTTTGTACATCCATTGCCTTCTTACCTAGGGCAATTAACGAGTGTTTAGATCCATTTAAAATATCATCGATTTGATAGAAATATTCAACCACTTTATCATCATAAGGTTGAACCGTCATGGAGGTTATAAAACAAATTTCTTGATTTCCATCAAAAAAATAGTTGAGATTATCTAGGGGTAAACTTTGACCCAAGTAAATTGTTTGATTTCCTCTTAAAACGAGTTCATAGTTTAAGTACAGTAAACCCAACTCATGTATCTCATTTTCAGGCAAAAAGAGAACATATGTTTTCCCTGTATTCGTTACGTTGTACTGTAATTTCTCTGTATTTATCTGAATCTTTTGCGAAATCAAATTAGAGATAAAGTGCTCATGAGCAGGCAGTAAGGTTTCAGTTTGCCATAATAAACCAATATGTTCTAAGAAAGGCATGAAAACGTCTTTAAAGATCTCTCTAAAGGTTTTCTTGTGAAGAAGCTTGTTGTAGGTGTTATTAAAAAGCACCTTATCAAACTGGAACATTGATAATTTGAAACTATTAATAGCCTCGTCATTTACGGCTATTTTAAAAGCTAGCTCTCGTGAGTTCAACACAATCGCCTCATCACTCATTTCCGCAATCTTAGAAATCTTAAAGTTGTTCTTATTTAAAAGAACAATATTTAAAAGCTTTTGAAGGTTCTGGTGGGAGTAGTAACGTATATTGGTGTCTGTCCTTTTCGGCTGAAGAAGGTTGTATCGTTTCTCCCAAATACGAATAGTGTGTGCCTTGATACCTGATATATTCTCAAGGTCTTTAATTGTAAAATCTTTCTTTATACTGTTCAATCTTCATGCTTTTACCTTAAACAAATATAGGTCTTTTATTTCAAAAAAAAGTTTTACATTGAATTTTGTAACATTTTTAACAAAATTGCTACTTATTCAAGAAAACTAACTAACGGTGAAAACGGAGCTTGAAAATAAATTCTTGTCTGATTTTGAGAGCAATCAAAATATTGTTCACAAGGTGTGTAGAATCTACACAACCAATCAAGATGCGCACAATGATCTTTTTCAAGAAATTACGATTCAATTGTGGAAAAACTACTCCAAATTTAGAGGAGACGCCAAGTTTAGTACTTGGATGTACAGGGTAGCTTTAAACACTGCAATCTCTTTGTACAGAAAATCGTCAAAAAGAGTTAAAACCCAAGATATAAGTGAGTTAGCTTTTAAAATTGAATCAAGAGAATATGACGATACAGAAGAACTTCAATTAAAGGCATTATACCAAGCCATGAGAAGTTTAAACGATATTGATAGAGCATTGATCTTCTTATACCTTGAAGATAAACCCTACAGAGAAATTGCAGGGACTTTAGGGATTAGTGAAGTAAATGCAAGAGTGAAAATGAATAGAGCAAAGGACAAATTGAAAAAAATATTAAACCCATAAATCCTCTTTGAGGCTTTTGTTAGAAATAATACTTGAACTATTATGGATTTAGCAGATTATAAAAAGGCTTGGGATAACCAACCCGAAAATGAAAATAAGGTTTCAGCGATTGAAATCTATAAAATGACACAGTCTAAATCAACTTCCATCGTCAAATGGATCTTTATTATCGGTCTAGCTGAATTTGCCTTGTGGACCGTCTTAAACATTTTAGTGTCAGGATTGAGCTATGTAGAAATGTATGAAGAGTTAGATCTGATGAAATACATTAACTTCAGCT
>CAZDKB010000072.1:0-1341 GCA_964505885.1 uncultured Flavobacterium sp. | reverse complement strand
GGTGATTGTGCTTTTTCTGGTCATTTTTTATAAGAACTATACTTCGGTATCTACCATAGATGATACCAAAACTTTGATGCGAAAGATTATTAGGGTGCGAAAAACGGTTAAATTCTACGTTCTTTATAATATTCTTGGAACCATTATTATGATGATCTTTTTTAACTGGGTGATCATTAATACACCTGGAGCTATTCAAATGATTTATGAACATGAAGGAATTAGTATACCAGAATCTGATATCATGACCGTATATATTGTTTCTCAGGTAATTACAATAGTAATCCTGTTATTGTTAATGTTCTTATTCTATTACCTTCTTTACGGTATTTTATTGAAAAAATTAAAACGAAATTATAAGGAACTTATCAAACTTGAAGAATCCAAATAAAAAAAAGCCTCCATAATGGAGGCTTTTTTTTATTTGTAATTTTTTAATTCATTCAGAAGTTTCTCTAACATCGGAACAGTAAAGTCTAGATGAGTTACAATTCGAATCTTACCGTCTCCCATGGGTGTCAGAAGAATTCCTTTCTCCGACATTTCAGAGATAAAATCATCTGCGTTTAGATCCTCATTCACATAAAAAATAATGATGTTAGTCTCAACGGGCTCTACTTTCTTAACATAAGAAAGTGAATTTAGAACCCATTCTATTTCCTTTGCTTTTTTATGATCTTCCGCAAGTCTTTCAACTTGATTTTCAAGAGCATATAAACCTGCTGCAGCCAGGAATCCTGCTTGTCGCATTCCTCCACCAAATAACTTTCTCACACGTAAAGCTTTGGCCATATCCTCTCTAGAGCCTACTAATAAAGATCCGACTGGCGCTCCCAGCCCTTTGGATAAACAAATCGAAATTGTATCGAATATCTGTCCGTATTGTTTTGGAGTTTCATTTTGCGCTACGAGTGCGTTAAATAACCTTGCACCATCCAAATGAAAGATCAAACCCTTCTGGTCGCATACTTTCTTAATATTTTGAAGCTCTTGAAAATCCCAGCACGCTCCTCCTCCTTTATTGGTTGTATTTTCAATACATACCAATCTAGAAAAAGGCACATGAATATCAGCCCTTCCTGCAACTGCAACTTCCAATTGCTCCGCTGTGAACATTCCTCTATTCCCATCTATGAGCTTACAAGTTACTCCAGAATTAAAGGCAGCCCCTCCTCCTTCGTAATTATAGACATGAGCCCACTTATCGCAAAATAATTTATCTCCTGGTTGGGTATGTAATTTTATAGCTGCCTGATTGGCCATAGTCCCAGATGGAAAAAACAAGGCGTCTTCCATTCCAAACATTTCTGCGGCTCTTTCTTGTAATAAGTTTACAGTAGG
>CAZDKB010000071.1:0-13633 GCA_964505885.1 uncultured Flavobacterium sp. | reverse complement strand
AATGGAAGAGTTCATTAAAGTGCATCAATTCAACGTTTATTGTGCCAATCACCCTGTACAGGTGGCCTTAGCACATTATTTAAAGAATGAAGATCATTATAGAAATCTCCCTGATTTCTTTCAACAAAAACGTAATCTTTTCTTAGACGGACTAAAAGATTCAAGATTTTCATTTATTCCCACTCAGGCTACTTATTTCCAAACATTAGACTACTCAGGAATCTCTGATGAAAGAGATATTGACTTTGCGAAAAGATTAACACAAGAGCATAAAATAGCCAGTATTCCTTTGTCTGTTTTCAATGAGAATGAGCTCGATTTCAAAACCTTGCGTTTTTGTTTTGCTAAGACTGATGATACTTTAAAAAAGGCGGTAGAGATTTTGCATAATATTTAGGCGAATTCTTCTGAAAATACTACCTTCGATTTTACAAGCAAAATCAACATGATCCAACAATTTCAATATCAAACTGCTGATATCGATACAGATACATTATTAGAACTCTATAAGCGTATGCTAAAACCTCGCTTGATAGAGGAGAAAATGCTCGTTTTATTACGCCAAGGAAAAATCTCAAAATGGTTCTCAGGAATCGGTCAAGAAGCCATCGCAGTAGGTGTGACTTCTGCATTGACCAAAGATGAGTACATTCTTCCAATGCATAGAAATTTAGGTGTTTTTACGACTCGTGAAATTCCCTTATTTCGTTTGTTTACTCAGTGGCAAGGAAAGATGAGTGGCTTTACGAAGGGTCGTGATAGAAGCTTCCATTTTGGAACTCAAGAGTTCAAGATCGTGGGAATGATATCCCATTTAGGGCCTCAATTAGGAATTGCAGACGGAATTGCTTTGGGGAATTTATTAAAACAAAACAATCAAGTTTGTGCCGTGTTTACGGGTGAAGGAGGAACAAGTGAAGGAGATTTTCATGAAGCCTTAAACGTAGCTTCTGTATGGAATCTACCCGTTCTTTTTTGTATTGAGAATAATGGATACGGACTCTCAACTCCGACTTCAGAGCAATACAATTGTGAAAATATAGCAGATCGTGGTTTGGGATACGGAATGGAATCTCATGTTATTGATGGAAATAATATCCTAGAAGTTTATTCTAAGGTTAATCAAATTGCAAAAAGTGTAAGAGAGAATCCGAGGCCTGTTTTATTAGAGTTCAAAACCTTTAGAATGCGTGGTCATGAAGAGGCGAGTGGCACAAAATACGTTCCTCAAGATTTGATGGATCATTGGGCGGCGAAAGATCCGGTTGAGAATTTTCAGGAGTTCTTAAAGAAAGAAGGAATATTGAACGAAGGTTTAGAGGTGAAGTTAAAAGCCGACATTGCTCATGAGATCAATGAGCATTTAAAAATGGCTTATGATGAAGAGAGAGTTAGACCAGATCTAGAAACAGAACTAGCAGATGTTTATCAAGACCATGAGCATGAGATTATTGCACCCTCAACAGATAAAGAAAACATTCGTTTTGTTGATGCTGTTTCTAAGGGATTAAAACAATCCATGGAAAAACATGATGATCTTGTCATCATGGGACAGGATATCGCCGAGTATGGTGGTGTTTTTAAGATCACAGAAGGATTTGTGGATCAGTTTGGAAGAGAACGAGTAAGAAATACGCCTATCTGTGAATCAGCTATTGTTTCTGCGGCTTACGGATTATCTGTAAACGGAATGAAAGCTGTGATGGAAATGCAATTTGCAGATTTTGTAAGTTCTGGATTTAATCCAATCGTAAATCTAATGGCAAAATCGAATTATCGTTGGAGTCAGAATGCTGATGTTGTAGTCAGAATGCCATGCGGGGCGGGAGTAGGTGCCGGTCCTTTTCATTCTCAAACAAATGAGGCTTGGTTCACCAAAACACCAGGTTTAAAGGTTGTTTATCCAGCATTTCCTGAAGATGCCAAAGGGCTATTATGTGCTGCTGTTAATGATCCAAATCCAGTTTTGTTCTTTGAGCATAAAGCATTGTATAGATCTATCTACCAAGATGTTTCCAAAGATTACTTTACAGTAGAACTTGGTAGGGCTAATTTGCTTAAAGAAGGAACTGATATTACCATCATCACCTATGGTTCCGGAGTTCATTGGGCGTTAAAAACCTTAGAGAATAATCCTGAAATCAATGCAGATTTGATCGATCTAAGAACCTTACAACCTCTGGATACCGAGGCTATTTATGCTTCAGTAAGAAAAACGAGTAAAGTGATTATTTTACAAGAAGACTCGATGTTTGGTGGAATCGCTTCTGATTTATCTGCCATGATTATGGAGAATTGTTTTGAAGATCTAGATGCACCCGTAAAACGTGTTGCTAGTATTGAAACTCCGATTCCTTTTGATACAGAATTAGAAAAGCAATATCTTCCTAAAGATCGTTTCGAAGGGGAGTTATTAGCTCTTTTGAAATATTGAAAAAAGGAGGCTGAGTATTTGCACTTAGTTTATCGAAGTTTCGAAGCCACATTATTTTGTTGACTTCGAGAGCCTCAGTCAACCGTTTAGAATTCTTTCTCTTCATTTTTTCTTGACCGTGCTCTGCCATAGCGGCTACGCGACGGCGCGTAAAAAATGAACAGAGAAAGTTTATTAGGAAAAAATGAAGGTTAGAGAAAAAGAAGAGAAAGAGAAAACCTTATCTTTATAAAAATTCTTACAAACCCTTATGAACAAACAAATCATATTCAAAAAACGCCCGGTTGGATTCCCAACAGAAGATACTTGGAGTTTAGAGGAAAACCCTATACCAGAAATCAAAGAAGGAGAAATCCTAGTTCAACAACATTATATCTCTTTAGACCCCGCTATGCGTGGTTGGATGAATGATATGAAATCCTATATCGCACCTGTACAAATTGACGATGAAATGAGAGCAGGATCTATTGGTAAGGTCATAAAATCTAACAATCACCCAAAGTTCAATGTAGGGGATTGCGTAACAGGTTGGGGCGGAGTCCAGCAATATGTAGCTACAGACGGCAATCATTGGTTTAAAGTAGATGATTCTATCGCGCCTATGCCTTTGTTTATTAGTACCCTTGGAATGCCAGGAATGACAGCTTATTTCGGGATTACAGAAGTTGGAAAGATCAAAGAAGGAGATATTGTTTTGGTCTCGGGAGCTGCTGGAGCTGTAGGATCTGTTGTAGGACAAATTGCAAAGATTAAAGGTTGTACAGTCATCGGAATTGCGGGTGGACCTGATAAATGTGATTATCTAGTCAACGAACTGGGATATGATGCAGCTATCGATTATAAGAATGAAAACCTATATCAAGCCTTAAAAGAAAAATGTCCAAAAGGAATTGATGTATTCTTCGATAATGTAGGCGGTGAGATATTGGACGCTGCTTTGAGTCGTCTAAGAATGCATGCTCGTGTGGTAATCTGTGGGGCGATTTCTCAATACAATAATAAATTAAGAGTAAAAGGTCCGAGTAATTATATGAGTCTTTTGGTAAATAGAGCAACCATGCAAGGTATGGTGGTGATGGATTACGCTAAAGATTACGGAAAAGCCGCTCAAGAAATGGGAGGCTGGATCATGCAAGGAAAATTAAAATCGAAAGAAGCCATCTTCGATGGAATTGAGAACTTCTATGATACCTTCGGAAGGTTGTTTTCAGGAGATAAAAGAGGAAAGTTAATATTAAAGGTGATTGAGGAGTGATCCTCTTTCGCTAAAGCTACAGAGGGTTGAGATGGAGTACTTTTTTCAATGTCCGTATTGCTGGGAAGAGATCTCAATGATTCTAGATTCAAGTGTCAGACAACAAACCTATATTGAAGACTGTGAGGTATGTTGTAATCCCATTGAATTAACACCTACATTTGAAAATCAAGAATTAATGGCTTTTGAGAGTCATTCCATAGAACAATAATGAAATTCTTTAATAACATTCGACGTAAGATTTTAGGATCAGGATTTGGTAAATATCTGATCTATGCTCTAGGTGAGATTATTCTGGTAGTAATCGGAATACTTTTGGCTATTGGGATCAATGATCATTATGCCCAAAAAGAACTCAACAAAAACAATCACGAGAATGCACTTCAGATCTATAAACAGATGCAATCAGATAGCACTGAGGTAGCTACTTATATGGAGTATCTGAGCGAGTTAAGACAGACCATAAAATACTTACAGGCTTCAGAAAAAGATCAGAAAGAACTTAAGAAACCATTAAGTGAGGTAAAGAGGTTTACCCTGTTTTATGACAGAGATTCTGACTTTATCAATTTGAGTAATTTGGTTTCTACCCAAATTCAGAATGGTAATTTCTCTTCCACAAAATACGCACAACTCTTGTTTAATATTCAAGTTGATTATTCCAATGATCTACGTGGAATTTATGATCAAGAAGATATCATTCAGGATAACAATAAGAGATTCAACTCTTATTTAGCTGATAATTACGCTTGGTATACAGAATGGAGTTCTAATTTAAATTGTAATTCCGATTGCATGGATTTTATCAATAAAAGCAAACGCTTCAACGGAATGCTGGCTTTGTATTCTTATGAGAAAACAGTGATCTATGAAGGAAGGATCAAAGATTTTGAAGATAATTTACATTGGAATATGGGCAAATTACGCTTCCTTTTACAAGAAGAATAAGCCGTTAAAGATTCGTTAATTGATGCCTGGCATTCAAAGAACAAACTGATAAACCCTTAATTTTATACAAAACCAACTATTTCAACTCATGAAAAAATTAGTCTATACTTTTAGTTTAATTGCTTTAGCTGTGCTTTCTATTTCGGCTATTACCAATGAAAAAGAGACGCTTACCAGTAATTTTATTAGTGGAGATCCTGGAATTACCTCTATAAACAGTTTAAGCTTTGGACCTGATGGAATCTTGTTTATAGGAGATTCAGACAATGCAGCGATCTATGCAATTGATACCAAAGACAGTAAAACAATAGAAAAATCAGAAAACATAGCCATAGAAGATTTTGATGTAAAAGTAGCAGCCGCTTTAGGAACAACTAAAGACAAGATCAGAATTACAGATATGGCAGTGAATCCTGCTTCGAAGATTGACTATTTCTCTGTACATACGCAAAACGGAACACCTGTTTTACTCAAGTTGATCAATGGTGAGCTTCAAAATGTATCTCTAAGTTCCTTAAGCTACTCAAGAGCTGATCTGAGGAATGCTGTTGCCAAAGACGCAAAAGATAGAAGAGGGCGTGCTTTAAGAAGATGGGCAATATCGGATATGCAATATCACAATGGAAAAGTAATGGTTTCAGGATTGTCGAATAAAGAGTTTAGCTCTTCATTTCGATCAATTCCTTTCCCTTTTACCAATAAAGAAGAATTTGCTACCCTAGAAGTATATCACGCTGCACACGGACGTTATGAGACTTATGCTCCGATCAAATCTTTTACCGTAACTAAAGTAAAGAACAAAGAATATTTATTAGCGAGTTATACTTGCACTCCTTTGGTATTATTCCCAATTGGTGAGTTAGAAGGAGGGAAGCACTTAAAAGGTAGAACCATTGCAGAAATGGGGGCTGGAAATTCTCCTTTAGACATTGTAACCATTGAAAAAGGAAATGATGTAACTTTCTATATGTCGAATACCAATAGACCTGTGATGCGTTTTGATCTTTCTGATATCAATAAATTTGAAGGGTCTTTAACGGAACCAGTTGAAGAGTTTGGAACGGCAGCTGGGCTGAATTATGACAACCTTCCTTTTGTGAATGTTCAGCAGATGGATGATTTAGATGAAGAAAAAATGCTATTATTACGTCGTAGAAATGATGGAAAATTATACCTGCACAGTCGTAGTAAAAAATGGATGTAAAATCTAAAAACATAAAAAAATATAAGTGGGGTAGAATGTTAATGATTTTACCCTTCTTTCTTTTTATCCTTATTGAGTTTGTAAATTGGGTGAATGAACCAGAGCTTTCACCTTTAGTGAACTTTAATGAGGGTTCTGTCATTTTATTTCAGCATAATCCAGACAAGACCTATAAGATCATCATTGAAGGAGAGAACAACCAACAACCTGTGTTAGGGACTTTTCAAAAACGAAGAAACGGTTATTTAGCATTTACACCCGCATTTCCCTTTACACCTGGGCAGGCTTATGAGATTATAGAAGACGATCAAGACTATTTAAGATTCATTGCCAAAGAAGCAGTGAAAAGTTCCGATAAACCTTTCCCAAGAGTCACTGCTATCTATCCGAAAACTGATACAGTTCCGGAGAATCTATTGAAAATGTATATCTCCTTTTCAGTGCCTATTGATGCCACTCAGAATATCCATGATCATATTACAGTTTATGATACACGCTCTAAGGAAACCAGAGACATCTTTTTAAAACTGGAGAATGAACTATGGAATACAGACCGTACGGAAGTGACTTTGTGGTTAGACCCAGGAAGAATAAAGAAAGACCTGATTCCAAATAAAGAACGTGGAAATCCAATTATTAAGTTTAGAACCTATGAATTGATTGTAGTGGATAACTTAAGAGATATGAACGGTAATCGGGTAGACGGACAAAGAATACAATTTTATGTGGGTCATCGAGATGAAACAAAACCTTCTGTAAAAGATTGGAAGATCATTCAATCTGCAAAAGGAACAACAGAAGCTTTAGAGATTCATTTTAATGAGTCTTTAGATGAGAAGTTAATCACAGAGACTATTCGTGTTTATAATAACAATCAAGAGATCCTAGGAAAGGTTATCGTTGGTAAAAAAGGGAAAAGTGTTCAGTTCTTACCTAAAATTAATTGGGAAGAAGGCAGTTATACCATTCAGGTTGAAAGTAGGTTAGAAGATTTGGCTGGTAATAATTTTAATAGATTGTTTGATGTTGATTTGGAAAAGGATGTTGTTAGTAATAAGGAGTTTTATTCTCTTTCTTTTAGTATCAATTAATGTGATTTAGACCTTGGTTCAGATTCATGAGACAAGAATCAAGACTTGTTGACTGAGGTTCTCGAAGTTAACAAGCATTCGTAGCTCCGAGAGCCTCAGCTACCCAAATTATTACTTCTAATATCGTAAATCCTATATTTGCCATATGATAAAAATCCTTCACGAAGACGATTATTGTATTGTTGTTTCTAAACCAAATAATGTATTGGTGCATCATGCACATCATTCTAGAAATAAGATAGACGAGGCTTCTCTTTTACAGCTGTTAGAGCAAAAAGGAGTGGAAAAATGTTATCCTGTGCATCGTTTGGATAGAAAGACTTCTGGAATCATTCTATTGGCTAAAAAGACGGAATATGTGTCTAAATTTCAAGCTTTATTTACGAATCAAGAGATTAAAAAGACCTACTACGGAATTGTACGTGGTTTTGCACCAGAATCAAAATTAATAGATTCACCAGTGAAGGGTAGGGATGCAGATGTATATAAAGAGGCAGAAACTCATATGAAACTCATGGAAACAGTAACCTTAAATATTCCTGTGAGACCCTATCATTCTTCAAGGTATAGTTTAGTTGAGCTAAAACCCAAAACTGGAAGACTCCATCAATTACGGATTCATATGAATAAGATCGCGCATCCTTTGATCAACGACCCTAAATATGGTGATAAGAATCATAACCTAATGTATGAAAAGGAATTCGGTTGTGAGAAATTGTTTTTACATGCCGGATCTTTAGAGTTTATTCATCCCATTACCAAGAGTTCTTTGTTTTTAAAAGCTGATTTTCCTGAGGATTGGATAAAGCTTTTTTCTGAGTTTAACTGGAGTAATCCTTTGAATTAAAAGAGTTTCTTCTCTGATGCTCTTGAAGTGACCTTAAAAACAACGGCATATTAGAAAAGTTTTGAAAATCAAGGAAGCAGAAAGTGATAAAGATCAAAAGTTGTCTGAATTCACGAAGGGAATGAGTTCTTTTGATCTGTGGAGGAAGGTTCCGTAATATTTTCTCAAACTTTTCTAAAGAGCCTTGAACTTCCTGCCTGCCGCAGGCAAGGTTTGGTTCGTTTTTGGTTCAAGCCAAAAATGAACAGAAGAATAACACCCTCCTTGAATCCTCCCCTGCCTCGACGGACAGGCGGGCTCAAGGGAGGAGTGATTCAATGATAAGAATCCAATAGCTGACCAGAGCTAACACCCAACACCCAACATCCAAACTTTTTGCATTTGCAAAAAAGTTTCCAAAACCTAACAAATATCATAATCTAAGGTTTTTAATGTATCTACATTTAAGGGTTGAATAAAAATTCTAATACCCGAAACAATGATCTGTTTCTTCTTTTCAATCTTTAGAAAAGTACAAAACCAAGTAGAATTTCCTTTTGTTCAATATTTTTTAGTAACTTGATTATCAACAAACTAAATTAATTTAAATTACATGAAGATATATGACGATAAGCACATCAAAAATGTTGTGTTTGTAGGTGCTCATAACAGCGGTAAGAAAACCTTATCTGAAACGATGCTGTATGAGGCCGGAATATTAAAACGACGAGGGACAATTGAGTCCAAGAACACAGTTTCAGATTATCACGAAATAGAGCACGAGCGCCAGGCCTCTGTTTTCGCAACTCCACTTCACACTGAATGGCGCAATTACAAGATCAACATTATAGACACTCCAGGATTAGACGATTTTATCGGTGAGATTATTTCGTCTATTCGTGTGGCGGATACCATTGTGAATGTTGTAAACGGTAGACATGGTGTGGAAATTGGTACAGAGATTATCTGGAACTATATCGATAAGTATAACAAACCTACCTTGTTTGTGGTCAATCAAATAGATCATGAAAAGACAAACTTTGATGAAAACTTTAATTCTATCAAAGAACTCGTGGGAAATAATGCGGTTAAAATTCAATATCCAATCAAGGTAGACGGAGCACAATGTATCATCGACGTACTAAAAATGAAGATGTATAAGTTTGGTCCAGAAGGAGGGAAGCCAGAGAAATTCCCGATTCCGGATGATCAAAAAGAGCTCGCTGATCAATTGCACAACGAACTCGTAGAAAAAGCTGCTGAGAACGACGAGGAGCTCATGGAATTGTATTTTGACAAAGGAACCTTAAATGAAGACGAAATGCGTCAAGGGATCAAAATAGGGATGTTAAATCATGATCTATTTCCTGTATTCTGCGTTTCTGCGATTAATGATATGGGAACCGGACGTTTGATGGGATTCATTGATAATGTAGCACCATCAGCAACAGATCTGAAAGCAGAGCAGTCTGTAGAAGGAAATGAAGTAGATCCAAAACCAGAGAATGATCCTGTATTATTCATCTTCAAAACCATTTATCAGCCTAATCTAGGTCAGATTTCCTTCTTTAAAGTTAAATCAGGGGAACTCAATGCCAACGATAAGTTGATTAATAGTAGAACAGGTGAAACCGAAACCTTCAATCAGCTGTATATCATGGATGGAAACACCAAACATGCTGTTGATAAATTGTCATGTGGAGATATAGGGGCTACTACTAAGCTCAAAGACACAGAAACCAATGATACTCTATCTTTAAGTGGAGAAGGAGATACCATCAAACCGATTCAGTATCCAGATTCTAGACTGATCAAAAAGGTAACAGCTGCAGATGCTAAGGAAGAAGAGAAATTAGCAGAGGCTTTAAAACGATTACATTCTCAGGATCCAACGATCAAACTGAGCTATTCTAATGAAACCAAAGAATCTATTATTGGTTGTCAAGGTGAACTTCATTTATCCATCCTTGACTGGATGTTAGAGAATATCTATAAAGTGAAGGCCGAGTTTAGCAAGCCGAAAATTCCGTATAGAGAAACCATACAACGTTCGTCTACAGCGAATTACCGACATAAAAAGCAGTCGGGTGGAGCCGGACAATTTGCACAGGTTCATTTGAAGATAGAACCTTGGTATGAAGGAATGCCGGAACCCGAAGGATTTAATATTCGCGGAAAACAAGAAATTGATTTAGACTGGGGTGGAAAGCTGATTTTCTATAATTGTATTGTAGGTGGAGTCATTGATTCTCGTTATTTACCAGCGGTTCTGAAAGGAATCATGGAAGTGATGGAAGAGGGGCCATTAACACATTCTAAAGCTAGAGATATTAGAGTGATGGTTTATGATGGTAAGATGCACTCTGTTGATTCTAATGATATTTCCTTTAAAATAGCGGCGGCACATGCCTTTAAAGAAGCTTTTTTAAATGCAAAACCAAGATTGTTAGAACCAACCAGAGAATTAGAGATTAAAGTTCCTGAAACTACTGTGGGATCTGTGATGACAGAATTACAATCACGTAGATCTACCATTTTAGGAATTGATACCTTAGATAATTATCAGGTGTTAAAGTCTGTAACTCCGACTGCGGAATTATACGATTTCTCCACCTCTTTACGATCTATCACACAGGGTAGAGCGACCTTTAGATCGAGATTCTCGAGTTATCAGAATGTACCTTCCAATGTTCAAAAAGAACTGATTAACCATTAAAACTAAAGAACCATGCAAACACAAATATCATATTTAAGCGATTTAAAATTCAATTTAGAAACCTGGAAAAGAGAATTACGATTTCATTTTAATGAAATGGATTCTTTTGAAGAAAAGCTAGAGGAGATTGCTGCTAGAGAGTTTAGCAAGAGTGCTTTAATTCCGCTAGAGCAGTTTCAAAATAGAATTATGTTAGAAAAGGATGCTATTTCTAAGTTGATGCATCGCTGTAAGAAGAAAATGAAAATGCTTAATGCTGCGAAGTACAATGAAGATATAGATTTGAGTCATTATAACTCTCAAAACACTTTAATGGATGATATGCGAGATTATATTCGAATGCATTATGCTTTTAAAGAGGAGATGATGAATTATTTTTTGAATTGGTTAAACTAAAAACTAGATAAAGTCGTTATTTAATAAGAATGGATAAAAGGCTTTCCTTTGGGTTTTCAACCAATTAAGAAGCTTTTATACATCTTCATATAAATCGAGGAGAACCCAAGTTATGACAGTGTTGTATTGTCTTAATTTGGGTTTTCTTATTTATTATCTTCATTTTGTCTTGATACAAAATGAAGCAAACCTTGTCTGCGGCAGGCAGGAAATCAAGACGATAGTAGGAAATTGCTTCGCACCACTCATTCTCAGGCTTGCATGCGTCGTGCCTTGCACCGCACTTCCAGCCTTTCATTCGATTATTTCTGGCTATCGTCATTAGTTCTAAATGTATTTTTTACTTGTAATCTTTTACGCAGTTTAAAGAGAACAGGCGTATAGAATTTTTGAAACCTTGGAAAAAATTTAGCCTGTTTGAGAGGTTTGATAACCCAATAGGGTTAATCAAAAAACCTCGTAAAAGGCTCCTTTTTTTGATTCGTTTTTTTGGAGAAGCAAAAAAATGAAGGAAAGGAAACAAAAAAGAAAAAAATATAATTGTTGACTTCGAGAGCCTCAGCCAACTAACTCTTTGTATCAAGACAAAATGAAGGTGAGAGATAAGAGGTTATAGAATATAAGAGAAAAGACAAATTTATTATAAGTAACAGAAAAACAGTGAATTATAACTATATTCGCGGTACACTTTTTGTACTAAAAAAGTAAAAAACAAAATATGCATCGCATTGGTATTATTCTCGTTTTATTGTTTGCTATTGGCTGTAGCTCAACACAAATACCTGTAGATCCCGAGAAGGAGAAAGAATTAAAGGAAATGATCGACAAAAAAGATTTTAAGGTGTTGATGAATACAGCATCACCTTTAAATACATTAGAGATCAATCAGTTAGCGTTTATGTTGCCAAATGGAAGTACACCTAATAGAATTATTTTAATGGGAGGTGAGGATTACTTTAAAATGAATGGTGACTGGATTGCTGCAGACATGGCATATTTTGGAACCCGACAACTTGGTGGTGAATATAGCTTTAAAAAAGGAGGAATTGTCTTTGACGGTAAATACAGAAGCTATAAAACAGAATATGATCCTGCAAAGAAGATCTATAAACTTAAATATAAAATACTACACAAGAGAGAATCCTTTAATATCGTGGTAAAGATCTTTGCCAATTGGAAATGTGAGGTCTATGTAAACACCAGTCATAGAACAGCCATTAATTATAATGGATTTGTATCTAAAGCCAATAAAGAAACCATTGCAGCTAAATAAATAGGTAAGGGAGATCTTATAGGTTTCCCTTAGTTTTAAAATATGCTACTTAACATAATATAAATTATAATACTATTGTGTAATAATTTCTGTATAGCACTTGGACTGAGC
This sequence comes from uncultured Flavobacterium sp., assembly GCA_964505885.1. Classification (GTDB taxonomy): domain Bacteria; phylum Bacteroidota; class Bacteroidia; order Flavobacteriales; family Flavobacteriaceae; genus Polaribacter. The sequence goes on along the minus strand of CAZDKB010000071.1, from coordinate 1,379 downwards.
TCATCGAAGTAATAAGCTATTTACACATAATTGTAGATATAGTGTCTTTAGGTCTATCTGCTTAACCGTTCTTCTCCTACTAAACGATTATTTAAATAAGAAGAAATTAATCTAAATATTGCTCAATACTTATTTTTCTACTTCTATTATTCGCTTCTTTTACTTCAAAAAGGATTCTATCTAAGGTTATTCTATTAAATAGTCTTCCATTAGCAATTACAGTATGAATTGCTCTTGTATGTTGAATATTTTCTAGAGGGTTCTTATCTAAGATGACTAAATCTGCATCGTATCCTACTCTAATTTTACCCGTCTTAATTCCCATCCATTTGGCGCTTGCAAATGTTGCTGAGTATAATACTTCAGGAATACTCATACCAACTCTATTCAGCGATTCAAGTTCATCATGCAAAGAGAAACCTGGAACTACTCCATTTGCTCCATTAGCATCTGTTCCTGCCATTATTGTTACATTATGACGTGTTAAAGCTCTTGCCATTTCTTGAACAACTTTTGTTTGAGAATCCCAATGAATTTTCCATCTAGCCATACTTATAGAATCAATATTGTCAGAAATGTTATAACTATTACCTGTTCCCGGCAACCAACCCCCAGAAAATTTTGAAGGCTCAACCCAACCAGGATTTTGATATTCTAACTCGATGGTCTTTAAAAAGTTCTTTAAATCAAAATCTTGATTATCCATATTCTCGTAAATCCAAAGAGTAGAGCTAATTATAATGTCTTTTTCCTTTAGTTTAATGGCAATGCTATCTGCCTTAGCCGTAAGATATGTTACAAAAGCATCTGCGTTTTTATAATTTACACCACCATATTCATTTCTTTCAGATTGAGTTATAGAAGCTATATGCGATAACTGAGATTGTCCAGAAGTATACAAATCATCCATGTAAATATAAGGTGGTAAATGCCCTATAACAGGTATATTTTCTTTTTTAGCTTCATCAATAAGTGCATAATAGAATTCTCTTTCATATAAATTGGAACTTAATTTAATTGCTTTATATCCTTTCGTCTTATATTCTCTAACTGCTTTTCTAATTGCTTTTTCTGAAGTGAAATTTTGTTGTCTTCTTTCAAACCAACTCCTAAGTTTAGCCATCATATCTTTTTCACTACTTACTTTTGGGGATGCGATAAACATCCGGGGGCCTAAGAATGAACCTTCATCAATTTCTTTAGCATAATTAAAATGTTCTTTCATTCCGGTCATTTCCCCTACATATGTAACACCGTTTGCCAAATAGAGTAATAAATCGTTTTTACTCTTTTTAACGTGAACATGAGAATCAATCAATCCCGGAATTAAATATTTATTATCTCCATTAATGATTTTATAATCTTTTGGAATATGAATA
>CAZDKB010000070.1:0-13674 GCA_964505885.1 uncultured Flavobacterium sp. | reverse complement strand
GCGTAATTTTTTGTCCATACAATTATCTTCGGTTTGCAAAGCAAGCTGGTCTTCCGAAGGTATAGACCAGAGAAACTCCTGTAAATCCATACCAGTCATTAGATGTTCCTGCAAAATCTAACTCGCTGAACTCACTGGTAGAATAATCTAAATGATCTGTAAAAGTATATCTAAATGATGCCTCTACAGCAAATGCTATATTTCCGTAAACTTTGGTTTTCCAACCTAATCCAAAAGGAATGGCCAATGTGGTATTTCTGGTAAACCTGTAGACGCCTGGGGAAGTTTCAATTCTAGGACGTTCAAAATCAACAGCAGCAACTTGTAATAAGATGTACGGAGTACTAATCTTATCTGCTGATGACAGATCGTATTCGAAAAAATTATATTCTATTCCCACTGCGACTTCGTTTATTGGGTTTTTGAATCTAAATCCTCTTGCTTCTCTAATTGCGTTGCCAGAATCTGCATCGTCTCCTAGTAAAGAAAAACGACTAAGGGTTCCTCGTAAAGCAATTCTTGGATTTAAATTGTATTTGTATAAAAGGGTTCCACCTGGGTTATTGGGTTGAATGTAATTGGTTCGACCTACGTCTCCTACATAATTTACTCCTCCAACAAACAAGCCTATTTCATTGATTTGCGCAAAACAATTGCCTGAAACGCAAACAAATAGTAGAAACATTAAATACCTTCCCATCCTAAAAAATAGCGAGCAAATATAAATAATTCTATTCGCTTTATAAAGTTAATACTGAGTCTTTTTTGAATAACAAACTTTTTGGTTTTTTATTGTAGTTTGCCCTTTAAAGATTAGATTCATTTCGCTTGTCTTCTCCCCATAAAAGCTTGGTTCGAAGAGTGGTTAAGAAAGATTGATTAGATGGAATTACACTCTTAATAGTAAAGGGAGATTTTTTAATAGAAATCTTAGAATCCACAGGTACCGTTACGATTCTTGAATCCAAGGAGATCATAAATTTCATTTCTCTGGAATCTACCTTTAATTGAATATCCGTATTATCTGGAATTACCATTGGGCGAGCGTTCAAATTATGCGGTGCTATGGGTGTGATAACAAAGTTCTTGCAATTCGGAGAGATAACCGGTCCATTGCAACTTAATGAATAACCTGTAGAACCTGTAGGTGTTGCAATGATTAATCCGTCACACCAATAGTTGGTTAGGTATTCTCCGTTCAAATAGGTTTCTACACCTATCATTGCTGTGGTATTCTTTCTCGCAATGGTGATCTCGTTTAAAGCAAAGAAGAGGTCATTGAATTCTTCGTTTTGTGGAGAAGTTTCTATACTTAATAGAGTTCTCTCTTGGATTGTATATTCCCCTTCTAATAGTAACCCAATTGACTCGGAGATCTCATCCTTTTTTACATTTGCTAAAAAGCCAAGCCTTCCGGTATTGATCCCAAGAATAGGGATGTTCAAATCTCTAACATAGGTTATCGCACGCAACATTGTTCCGTCTCCTCCCAAACTAAAGAACATATCGAAAGAACTATTAAGGTCTTCAAAGGAAGAAAAGGTAGCATATTGTTTTTGAAGGTGATCATGATTGTTTAGTACATCATAAAAGTTCTTTTCGAAGAACACTTCAACACCTTTTTCTTCTAAAGAGTTCACTAATATTCTGATCTCCTTTTCCGCATTGACCGTATATGATTGTCCGAAAACCGCTACTTTTTTCATATTACATGTCTAGGTATTTCTGAAGATAATCTGAACGATCTTTCAAATCTTGTAAGTAATGATCATCTTTATATTGAGAGATGATATTATAATTGTAACGTCTAAAGGTTTGAATGATTTCATTAATATCTTCTGAGCTCACCTTCACTGTCACTTGCACAGCATCTGCAGTTTGATTGGAGATATAAAAACCTAACACTTTGCCGCCGTTACTTTCTACGATCTGAGTAATTTGGCTTGAAGAGTAATCCTTCTCTGCTTTTTCGATTACAATTTCAACACCGTTTGTATGTAAAAATGGACTGTCAGAAAAAATATCTAATATGTCATTCAATTCGTAATATCCCAAGTATTCTCTTTCCTTATTATGAGTAGGCATTACATTGCAATCATGATCTGCAAAGTTTGTGATCAAATCTAACAGTGTAATATTTTCCTCTACGGAAAAATGATCCATCAAATAGGAATATTCAGATAATAAAGCAGATTCATTCTCAATTGTGCTAATATCGGTTTCGGAAATACAACTCATCAGTTGTTTCTCCTCTACCACTGGAATATGTGTGATGGGAAAATCTTTGAATATTTTTTGGGCCGACTCAACCGTACTGCTGAGAGTTAATTCTTCAATGTCGTTAGATATGTAATCTTTTAAATTCATCCAATACGAAGATAGTTTAAAATGATCGAATAGGTTACCTTTGCATTTTATTTAGTGAAACTCATTTTTTGATCAATTCTTTTGAAGTTCTCAAAAAATATAAGTTGAACTAATCCCGCTGTAGAGCGGGATCTTAAATCTACTTTAGTACCACATGACAAAGTTAAGTGTAAATATTAATAAAATTGCTACACTCCGCAATTCTAGAGGGGGTGATGTTCCGAACTTGGTTAAAACCGCAATTGATATTCAGAGTTTTGGAGCTCAGGGAATTACGATTCATCCGAGGCCAGACGAACGTCATATTCGATATCAAGATGCTTATGATTTAAAACCGGTGGTTACAACAGAATACAATATAGAAGGAAACCCTATCAAGAAGTTTATGGATCTTGTTCTAGCGGTGAAACCAACCCAAGTGACCTTAGTGCCGGATAGTATTGATCAGATCACCTCGAATGCTGGATGGAATACAATTGAAAATGAAGCTTATTTGACTGAAGTTATTTCGGAATTTAAAAACGCTGGGATAAGAACTTCAATTTTTATTGACACCGATTTAAGTCTTATCGAAGGTGCTGCTAAAACGGGAACAGATCGAATAGAATTGTACACAGAACAATTTGCTGTTGATTATGCATCCGGAAATCTTGATGGTGTTAAAAGCTATACGAAAGCTGCAGAGTTGGCTCATAATTTGGGTCTTGGAATTAATGCTGGGCACGATCTTAGTCTAGATAACATCAAGTTCTTTAAAGAGAATATTCCTAATCTTGCTGAAGTTTCAATTGGTCATGCATTGATTTCTGAGAGCTTATATCTTGGATTAGAGAATGTTGTAAACATGTATTTGCATAGGTTATCTTAGAGCTTAGAATTAGAAAATGGAAATATTACACTCAAGAATAATTGGTGAAGGTCAACCTTTTTTGATTCTCCACGGATATTTTGGGATGGGAGATAATTGGAAATCTCTTGGGAACCAATTTGCTCAGAACTATCAAGTTCATATGATAGATCAGAGGAATCATGGTAGAAGCTTTCATGCTGATGATTTCGATTATGAATTGTTAGCAGAAGATCTCTACAACTATATCGATCATCACGATCTTGAGAACATAATTTTACTGGGACATTCCATGGGGGGCAAGACGGCTATGCTCTTTGCTGTTGAATATCCAGAATTATTGGATAAACTGCTGGTTGCTGATATCTCTCCACGATACTATCAGCCTCATCATAATGAGATTTTGAAAGCACTAAACTCAGTTGATTTTTCGATTCATAATTCTCGGAAACTGGTCGAGGATCAATTATCTAATTTCATTCCTGAAATAGGGACAAGACAGTTTTTATTAAAGAGTGTTTATTGGAGAGAGAAGGGTCAATTAGATTTTCGATTTAATCTAGATTCTTTGACAGTTAATAATTCTGAAGTAGGGAAAGCTTTGCCATCTTTTACTCAATTCGATGGGGAAACCTTATTCTTAGCCGGAGGAAATTCTGGCTATATCACAGAGAATGAAATGCCTTTGATAAAGGCACATTTTCCAAATTCTGAGGTAGTTACTATTGCGAATACGGGGCATTGGTTGCATGCAGAGAATCCTACAAAGTTTTATGAAAAGGTGATGGAGTTTCTTACCTAAGAGGACAATAAGAAATTATCGTATACTTTTAACTGAGACAATTTATCGTCTTCTTTCCAAATCTGTAAGTGTTGCTTTTTATTGCCAAATCGAAAGATACGAGTGTTTTTCTTCACTTGTTCTAATTCAAATTCTCTACAGCAAATTTCTAGCGCTTTTGAAAAATTCATTCCAACTTCAAGAGAATCGATTGCATATCCAGCATAAGGTTTGGTGATTGAGATGGCTGTAACTACTGAAGATGTATGTATATGCCCTATTCTAATTGTGATCTCAATACCCTTGGACGGGTATTTGTATACTACTTGGTAGTCGTCCTCAAAAGAGAAATCCTCGGGGTTCCCGAGTGACTCAATAACCGATCTTCTCTGAGTAACGCCTAAATCCAGAAAATTCATCTGATCAAATAAAACTCCATGTTCTTTCATCATTCATACAATTAGGGATTTCTAATTTCTTACTTTTTTACCATAAAGTATATTATAATTTATTTATGACATGCATAAACATATCTTATGAATCGATGTTTTTAAAATATCGTAAGTTCAACTCATGCAAGAATCCATAAAACTTCCCTTTCAATTTGATGCAGAAAAAATGCTCAGTGAATTACAATCAATTTCGAGTTCATTTTCATTGATTAAGAATGCTTACACAGGAAATTTTTTATCAGGCGCGCATTTAATTTATCAGAAAGGAGATGGATCCTTCAATGAAAAAGGTGAGTCTTTCTATATGGCACCAGAACTTCAAGATTGTCCTTATTTACAAGAAGTTCTTAATACCTTCAAATCTAACAAGTTTACCTTTCGAGCTCAGAATTTGTTGCCTGGAGGAAAGATTGGTAGGCATTCGGATCTCGACAAGGGATTAGAACATGGTATTATTCGATTGAATCTTCCTGTTTCTACAAATGAGGATATACATACTTATTATGATGATAAGCTTCTACCTATGAAGAATGGTGAATGCTGGTTGCCTAATGTGATCAAACCTCATGAAATGATTAATAATTCGAAAGAAACCAGATGGATGCTTCTGATGGATTGTGACCTCAATGAATGGTGGAAGGAAGTTTTGACTGATTGTGGGTTGGATTTTACAAATGAATCTAAACATAAGTATCAAAGCTTAGAGGCCTTAGAAGATATGAAATCCAATTTTCTTTCTCTTGGTTTTAAAGAGGATCACGAACTTATCAAGGAAATAGAACTCGAACTCTCTTCAAGAGTCTAAAGAATACAAAACCCGAGCAATGCTCGGGTTTTTTTATGATCTATTTTTTCTTAGCTAATAAATCTCTGATCTCGGCCAATAGATCTTCTTGAGAAGGTCCTTTTGGAGGCGGAGGCGGAGCTGGAGCTTCTTTTTTCTTCATTGCATTTACTCCTTTTACGATCATGAACATTACAAAGGCTACAATGATAAAGTCGATAACATTCGTAATAAACTCTCCGTACATCACGGCAGATTCTTTGATCCCATTGTCTGGATCTGCTTCTTTTAAAATAAATTTCAAATCTTTGAAGTCGGCCTTAAAGATCAGCCCGATCAACGGCGAAACAATTCCCCCGGTAAACGATGTAACTACTTGCTTGAAAGCTGCACCCATGACAAAACCAACGGCGATGTCTACGAGATTTCCTTTCATGGCGAATTCCTTGAATTCTTTAACCATTCCCATATTCTTTAGTTTTAATTAGTTAATTGATTTTAAAAGTAGAAAAAAATCAATAAGTCAACAAACGTCTTACTCTTTGTGAAATAGCAGTTAATATCTCATAAGAGATAGTATTGGCATTTTTTGCCATGTGAAGAATGTCTTGTTGATCTCCAAAAATAATTACAGAATCTCCTTCTTTGCAGTCAATATCTGTGATGTCAACCATAATCATGTCCATACAAACATTGCCTATAATTGAAGCTTTTTTCCCTTGAATGGTGACATAGCCTTTTTTATTTCCGAGCTGTCTCGTAATTCCATCTGCATGTCCGACAGGTATGGTGGCTGTTTTTGCGTATTTATCGGACTTAAAGGCTCTATTGTAGCCAACGGTTTCACCTGGTTCTATCATATGGATCTGAGAAATGATAGACCTTAGTTTGTGGGTGTTCTTTAATTGCGAAGTTTCAAATGCATCATTTCCAAAGCCATACAATCCAATTCCAATTCTTACCATATCAAACTGTGCTTCAGGATAATTAATGACACCGGAAGTATTCAAGGTATGAAACATGGGAGTATAGTCAAGTTTCTGACAAATCTCTTCTTTGATCTCTTTGAAATTTGAAATCTGACCTAAAGTGAATTCTTTTTCTTCATGATCTTCGCTTGCAGCCAAATGTGATAAGACTGATTTTATCTTAATTGCTTTGGTTGATTTTATAAGATTGAGAATAAGATCAATATCCTCATGCCACAGACCTAATCGATTGAGTCCTGTATTGAATTTAAGATGAATAGGGTATTCTGTGAGTCCTTTGCTCTCAGTATATTCAATAAAAGACTTTAAAGTTTTAAAATTATAGATGCTAGGTTCTAGACAATTCTCAAGGAGTTGTTCAAAGTTCTGAATCTGTGGATGTAAGACTAAGATTGGATTATTCACATCGGCCTTTCTCAAGGTTTCTCCTTCATGGGTATAAGCTACAGCAAAATAATCAACCTTATCTTTCAGAAAAGATGCCACTTGAGCATCATCACTACCATAACCAAAAGCTTTTACAACAGCCAATATCTTGGTTGATGGATTTAGTTTTTGTTTGAAATAATTTAGGTTATGCTCGAGTGCCTTGCCATCTATTTCGAGTACGGTCACATGGTTGTTCATGAATCTTTCTTAAGCTTTTCTTCGCTCTTCCTTTGTTCTTTTTCTCGCATGGCCTTAAAATAAGCAGCTCTACTTAATGGCTCATATTCTTGGGTTTCTCCTAATAGAACTGTATCATCGCTTGAAGCTTTTCTGAAGCTGTAATTTGCTAAATTACCAGTCCTTGTGCATACTGCATGTACTTTCGTTACATATTCCGCTGTGGCCATTAATGCTGGCATAGGCCCAAACGGTTTTCCTTTAAAATCCATGTCGAGTCCAGCAACAATAACTCGAATTCCTCGATTGGCCAATTCGTTACATACATGAACGATTTCATCATCAAAGAATTGTGCTTCATCTATACCTACGACATCAACATCATTGGCTAAAAGTAAAATATTAGACGAGGCAGGTACTGGTGTAGATCTAATGCGGTTATCGTTATGCGAAACAACTTCTTCTTCATCGTAACGTGTGTCTACAGCGGGTTTAAATATTTCCACTCTTTGTTTGGCGAATTGAGCTCTTTTTAATCTACGGATCAGCTCTTCTGTTTTACCAGAAAACATAGAACCGCAAATAACTTCGATCCATCCAAATTGTTCAGTATGATTTACCGTATTTTCGAGAAACATTTCGTAATTTTAAACCTTGTAAGAGTTTGTTTCGTTCTGAAAGAATGTAGGCAAATTTATTAAAAATTAACTTCATCACTGAACTTAAGAATACAACTTATGCACAAAAAATTAGCTGCAGATCTCACTAGTTTAGCTCACAGTATTTTACAAATGAAAAACAAGGATGATGTGTTTGCCTTGCAAAAGAAAGCACATGAAGTTTATGAGAAATTATCTGTGTTGGCTTATGTTGAAGAATACATCAATACCACCCCAAATGCAGAACAAAGTAAAGAGGAGATTATAGAATTGATCGAAAATGCACAAACTGCTGTCGCTGAAGCTGAGGTTGAAGTTCAAGAAGAGATCAATGAAGAAGTGGTTGTTCATAATTTAGAGGATTCTACAGAGGCAGAAACACATGTAGAAGATACTATAGAAGAGGAAATCGATTCTCAAGAAAGTGTTGAAGCATCGATTGATATTGAAGAAACGATAGAAGAAAAAGTTTCTGAAGTAGAAGAGCAATTAGAAGAGGTTCTTGAGGACGTCATTGAAGAAAGCAAAGAAGAAATTGAGGAAGTTGTAGAAGAGACGATTTCGGAGGTCAAAGAGGATTTAGAAGAAGTTGTTGAAGAAGTTACGGAGGAGATCCAAGAGACTATAGAATTAATCACTGAGGATCTGTTTGGTTCTTCTGAAGAGTCTAAAGATGAAGAGAAGAAAGAGGAAAAAGTAGCCTCTTTGGATGAGGAATTAAAAGATACAATTGCCGTTGATGTGGTTGCAGATCTCTTTGAATCGGGACCAAAGAAGTCACTCAATGATAAATTGCAAGGAGATATCCAAATCGGATTGAATGATAGAATCGCTTTTGTGAAAAATCTTTTTGGAGGAAGTCAGGAAGACTTCAACAGAGTGGTTTCTCAGTTGAATACTTTTAAAACGGAAAAAGAGGCCAAAAAGTTCATCAAAAAGATGGTGAAACCGGATTATGATTGGTCTGAAAAAGAGGAGTTTGAAGAAAGATTTATGGCAATCGTAGAACGCAAATTTGCATAAGATCCTATTATGAAAATAGAAGTTTCCAACGGAGAAATTATAGACAAATACACGATCTTAGAGATCAAATTATCACAGATAAAAGATTCGAATAAGCTAAAGAACATTCAGCATGAATATGATGTCTTAACACCAGATGTAAAATCTATTTACGAAACATGTTCTGATGAAGATCATCTTAAAAAACTTCATAATGATCTTTTGACCATCAATAAAAAATTATGGGATATTGAAGATGATATTCGTGAATGTGAAAGAGCTCAAGACTTCGGGCAAAAATTTATTGATCTGGCAAGAGCAGTCTACTATACCAATGATGATAGATCAGATGTAAAAAAAGCCATAAATATTTTTACAGGTTCGGATCTAGTCGAGGAAAAATCTTATGAAGATTATAAGTCGGAATAGGCTATCCAATCTTTTCTTTCAATCTCTCAACTTCTTTCTTACTATTTCCAACAAAGATCTTGTCTTCAACAATAAATACAGGACGTTTCAAGAAAGTGTATTCATCTAAGATATATTGTCTATAATCAGCCTCAGAGACCACCTCATTCTTAAGACCCATCTCCTTGTATTTCTTGGCTCTTTTATTAAATAAAGCTTCGTAGGATTGCGTGTAGGAATACATTTCTTCTAACTGAGAAACACTTACAGGATTCGATTTGATCTCCTGTCTTTCAAATCCATCTAGATTCACTTCTTTTAAGATTCTACGACAGGTGTCACAAGTTTGTAAAAAATAGACTTTCTTCATTATTAAGGATTATCTTTGGTAGCAAAATTAAATAGAATTCATGAAGACACAATTCGATATTCTTAGAAAAGTAAGAGAAATTGTTGCCAAAGTAGTGAGCGGACTCACAATTGAACAATTGCATACAATTCCTGAAGGGTTTAAAAATAATATTGCTTGGAATGTGGCTCACCTTGTTGTTACCCAGCAATTGCTGCACTACAGATTATCTGGGAAAGATTGTTTAGTTTCCGATGAAATGATCAATATATACAGAAAAGGCACTTCACCGAGTACCACAATGACTCTAGAAGAGTTTAATGAAGTACTCAAGCAACTTAAAGAGTTACCAGACAATTTAGAAAATGATTATAATAATGGCATTTTCACGGAGTACACGACTTATCCGACGAGTACGGGATTTGTGTTAGATTCCATAGATTCTGCCATTGCTTTCAACAATATGCACGAGTCTTTGCATTTAGGAGTCATCATGTCCTTGAGAAAACTAGTGTAACATGGAGTACTTTACGGTTGCCACAATTCTGATTGTTCTTTCTGCCGCTTTTGGTTTTATCAATACCCGATTTATCAAACTACCCACAACTATCGGTTTGATGTTGATCACCATTCTATTTACAATTGCAGTGTTGGGTTTGAGCTATTTTGACGATACCCTATTAATGCAAGAAAAAGAATTGATCAATAGTATTGATTTTAAAACAGTACTCTTAGACATAATGTTGAGTTTCCTGCTCTTTGCAGGAGCCTTACACACCAATTTTCAACAGTTAAAGATTCATAGAAAGCCCATTATTGCATTTGCAACTTTAGGTACTTTGATCTCTACATTTCTATCCGGAACTGTAATTTACTACCTGCTTCAGATCTTAGGGTTTGAGGTAGCATTTATTTACTGTTTGTTATTCGGTGCATTGATCTCACCCACAGACCCTATTGCCGTATTGGGAATCATGAAAAAAGTAGGAGCGCCTAAAAAACTTGAGATTAAGATCGTAGGAGAATCTCTGTTTAATGATGGAGTAGGTGTTGTTATTTTTCTTACCATCTACCAAATTGCTAAGGGTGGTGTAGAGGTATCCGCCTTAGATATAACAAAGCTTTTTGTCATAGAGGTTGCTGGTGGATTGGGTCTTGGCTTACTCTTAGGTTGGATCGCGTTCAAACTATTAAAAGCTATTGATGATTATGCAACAGAGGTAATTATTACTCTTGCCTTGGTGATGGGAGGGTCTCTTTTGGCCCAACAGCTTCATGTCTCAGCTCCTCTGGCTATGGTTGCTGCAGGTTTATTGATTGGTACTGATAGAGTAAGAACTAAATCTATGAGTGAAATGACAGAGTTGTATTTAGATAAATTCTGGGAACTCGTGGATGTTCTATTAAACGCGGTTCTCTTTGTGATGATAGGTATGGAGATCCTAGTTCTTACTTTTGAGAGCTCTTATATCACCGCTGGATTTATCGCAATTCCTTTATTATTAGTAGCAAGATACCTCTCACTTATATTACCCGTGAAACTTTACGCGAAGAAATTAGACTTTGTTCCAAAGACTGGACTGATTGTGACCTGGGGTGGGCTTAGAGGAGGAATTTCAATTGCTTTAGCACTTTCCTTAACTCAAGGAATGGAAAGAGAATTATTTTTAGTGATTACTTATATAGTGGTTGTTTTTTCTATTCTAGTACAAGGATTAACCGTTGGGAAGCTTATCAAAAAATATGCGTTAAAGAACTCGTAAGTTTGTCGTAATTTTGCAGACTGATAGATCGATTTTTAGATAATACACAAGATTAACTACATGAAATTTAATACAAAGACCATTCATGGCGGACAAAAACCTGAGGAAACAACAGGTTCGGTGATGCCGCCAGTTTTTTTAACTTCAACATATGCTCAATCTAGTCCAGGAACCCATAAAGGTTATGAGTACTCAAGAGCAGCAAACCCTACCAGAACAGCTTTAGAGAATAATTTTGCTTCTATTGAAAATGGGACTCATGGTTTTGCATTTTCATCAGGGTTATCTGCGATAGACTGTGTTCTGAAATTATTAAATCCAGGTGATGAAGTAATTGCTGGAGATGATCTTTACGGAGGAAGTTATAGAATGTTTACTCGTTTGTTTACAAAGTATGGATTGAAATTTCAGTTTGTAGATATGACAGAAGCTAATAATGTTCCAAATCTTATTACTGAAAATACAAAGTTAGTATGGTTGGAAACTCCGACGAACCCTTTGATGAAAATTGCGGATATAGAGGAGATTACTGAAGCAGTTAAGGCGAAGAATGAAAATATTTTGGTTGCAGTAGACAATACGTTTGCTACCCCTTATTTACAACAGCCACTTGATTTAGGGGCCGACATTGTAATGCATTCGGCAACAAAGTATTTAGGAGGACATTCTGATCTTGTTATGGGAGCATTAATGGTGAAAGATGCGAAGTTGGCTGAAGATATTCATTTTATCCAGTTTGCTGGAGGTGCTGTTGCAGGACCAATGGATTCATTCTTGGCATTACGAGGAATCAAAACCTTGCATGTTCGAATGCAGCGTCATTGCGAAAATGGTAGAGCTGTGGCCGAGTATTTGTCTAACCATGATAAAGTTGGAGAAGTATATTATCCGGGATTTGAAAGTCATCCAAATCACGATGTTGCAAAGAAGCAAATGAAAGATTTTGGAGGGATGGTTTCTTTCCGATTGAAAGATGAAAGTAAAGAAGCTGCCTTTAAGTTTTTGGAAAATACTCATGTATTTACCTTAGCAGAATCTTTAGGTGGCGTGGAAAGTTTGGTAAATCACCCTGCGACCATGACACACGCTTCTATCCCGGAGCCAGAAAGATTAAAAATAGGAATCACCGATTCGTTAATTCGACTAAGTGTAGGTATTGAAGATCAAGAAGATTTGATTGGAGACCTAGAAAGAGTGTTAGCATTATAAAATAAAAGGAATTCGAAAGAGTTCCTTTTTTTATTACCACAAACGAAGTGGTTCCAAAATATTCAATCTGTAGATTACCCCTATTTGAAAGTTGATCAACCACTCGTTATTACGATCATCAATATCTTCAGCAGTCAAACCATCAACTGAGTTTGAAAAGAAAAATTGCCAATTGTATTGAAAATTCAAATCAATTTTTTCGTTTAGATTATACCTAACGCCACCTCCGAAAGTTACTGCATGTGTAGTTCCTGGTCCCACATCTGTTCCTCCAGTTCTTGCCCATTTTGCAGGTAAGACACTAGGATCTGTAACATAATCTCCAAGAGTAGATGTCAAGGTATTGTCAAAAGAAGTATACTGCACCCCTAATAGCAAATAAGGATTGAATTTCATGTCTGAAGTAGGATAACTAAAATCTCTTAGACAGAAAAAATAATATTCTAATTGAACTCCAATATTGAAGATTGTAGTCGTTCCCGTCATAGCTCTTAGCTGTTCACCTAAGGTAGAATTGTTGTCTACAAATGTTCCAAAGTGTTTCAGATTGGTTTTATTAATGAAGTTGATCTCAGAACGTAAAGCCACATAATCCCAGATTTTATGGTCTGCATTCCATTGTCGGTTGGTTTGGAAAAAATGTAGTGTATGCGTTAAACTAAGATTCGTTCCGGTATTTCCGAACATACTCAAAAAATCACCTCGTGTACCATAATCCGTTTGTATGGCTTGAACACCTGCATGAATACCGATATCATGAGTTAGATGCTGGGCATTGCTTGAAAAGCACATGCTTGCAAAGAGAAGCAGTGATGTGAGAAATTTTCTCAAAAGGGGATAATTTTGAACAAATATATGAAATTGACAATATAAGTAACTCGATTTTTAAGGCTTTATTGTGATAAGGGCGTTAAGACTCCAGTTTGGTCTTACCTCTTGTATTTCAGGGAAGTAATCTAAAAATTCTGGTTGGGTCCTTTTTAAGAAATTACCGGTATCCCATTTGCCATTATTATTGTCATCATAAATAATTCGAACCTTATATTTCTGAGGCATTAAATACTTGAAGGTTATTGTACCACTTGTATTAATGCTTTGTTCTTTTAAAGTCTTGTCATTTTGATCCGTGAGCTGAATGATGACAGGTCTTGAAGACGGATTTTGTACAGTCAAGCTGATATCACCATAATCTTCAAGTTTTCGAGTTTTAAATTTAAACTGTAAAGAATCATTAGCTTGCTCAAAGATGTCAGTAAATGCCTCGGGTAATAGTTCTAATTTGTAATTATTCGCTAAGGTTTTTTCAAAAAGAAATCCAACTTTCGGTTCATCTTTAGATAGTAGGATATCATAACTAACTTTCAAGGTATCTTTATCCACGAAGTTTATCTTGGATGTATCTATTTTGACAATAGGATTATTAGCATCAAGGAACATTGTATCCTGAAACTCGAGATA
>CAZDKB010000069.1:0-13721 GCA_964505885.1 uncultured Flavobacterium sp. | reverse complement strand
TCTTGAAAACTGTTGACTGTAACAGGTCCGGGGGTTCGAATCCCTCTTTCTCCGCAAAAAAAACCCGAAACTTTAGTTTCGGGTTTTTTGCTTGCTCAGGATTTCCTTTTTGGGATCAACGCAGTCAATCCTTCTATATAAAGCCAAAGCTTCATTGAAGATTTGGGGATTGTATGATTGCCCAGGATTTCTTTTCTCGGATCAAAGCAGTTAATCCTTTTGAATAAAAACCAATCAAACGCAGTTTGACGAGGTTTTATGCCCGCCTTCGTCGGGCAGGCTTGCTCCAGATACTCTTTTAGCGATCAAATCGTTAATCCATCAATGACCTAATAGGTATTTATACCTATAAAATTCTTTGTGAAATAACCTACTTTAGTCAGCACCAAAAACAGAAATCAGAATGAATACTACTGCTAGTACAGCAACCTTAAAAGAATTGGTTGAGTCCTTATTAAATATATCTTCAGAGAATAAGGAAGGTATCACTAATAAGATCAATGAGATATGTTATTTGTATCAAGAATTCTCAGGAACAGACGGACGTAATACTGCGGCTGAATATATTACTAATGTGCCTACCGAAGTTGGAGTCTCATTATCCTTGAATCATGCGGCTTCTTGTATGACAGATTATAATAGAACATATAAATTCTTAAAAGGAACTATTCAAGCTATCAATGATATTAGAGAAAAGAATCCAGATAAAACGATTCAATTCTTTTATGCAGGTTGTGGTCCTTTAGCACCATTTATGACCATGATTGAAATTCAATTCACTCTTTTAGAGATTAATAAAAAATCTATTGAGGTAGTTAAGAAATTGATTAATAGTCTTGAATTGTCAGAGTATGTTAAAGAATATTATTCTGCAGACGCCATTACATTTGAGATTCCGAATGCAGATACCTATGATATTTTATTTAGTGAAACCTTAGATTCATTATTACACAGAGAGAGTTATGTTCCCATCTTGTGGAATATGCTTCCTCAATTGTCTAATGATATTACTGTTATCCCGAATAATGTGAGAATCAAGGTGAACTATAATTTAGAGGGCAATGAAGTACCGTTTGCCGTGGCTTTTGATACAAGAAAGATGTTAGAAGAGACACCAAAAACAAAGGAACTACCAGAGCTTTTTAAAACCAATAGTTTTAGTATGAAGGATGCTGAAAATTACTACAGCATTATTATCGACACTGAAGTAGAAATCTATAAAAAGTATATTCTAGGTAGAGAAGAATCTTCTATTTCCTTGGCAATCGAAGTCCCGATAGAAAAACCTGTGACTCATGAGTACGTTGATTTTGTTTACAGGATGAAACCCACACCAGGATTACAATTTGGAGTTCGATAATTTAAAAATGAAAATAAAAGTAAACCCATAGTTCGCTATGGATTTTTTATTTTCGTGTTATGGATCTTTTCAATCAAGAAAGTACAACTAACATTCTACCTTATGACGGGGAAACTATCTATCATGGTCTTGTCTTGAGTAAGGATCAATGTAACTATTATTATGAGAATCTATTGAGTGAGATTCCATGGGAAAATGATCAAGCCGTCATATTTGGAAAGCACTATATCACGAAGAGAAAGGTTGCTTGGTTTGGAGATCGCGAATTTAGTTATACCTATTCTGGAGTGACCAAAAATGCGCATATCTGGGCTCCAGAGCTCTTAAAGCTGAAGAAAATTGTAGAAGAGATTTCAAATGAAACTTATAATTCTTGCTTGTTGAATTTATACCATAACGGTTCAGAAGGAATGGCTTGGCATAGCGATGGTGAAAAAACATTGAAAGAAAATGGAGCAATTGCCTCGGTAACCTTAGGTGCAGTTAGGAAGTTTTCCTTCAAACATAAAGAGTCTAAACAAAGAATAGATATCAATTTAGAGAATGGTAGTTTACTTGTTATGAAAGGTAGCACACAAAAACACTGGCTACATCGATTACCACTTACTAAAAAGGTTCATACTCCTAGAATAAATTTAACCTTTAGAACGATTGTTCTTTAGATGAAGGTAGAATGGTTAAGGTAGAATGGTGAAGGTAGAAAGAAGTAAGGAGATAACTTTGAACCTTGCCTCCCGAAGACGACCTTTGAACCTTTGAACCTTTGAACCCTGTCTGCCGAAGGCGGACTTTGAACCTCTGAAACTTGCCTTTGGCATACAGGCTTTGTACCTTTGAGTCTTTCAAACTTTTCAACTTTGAACCAAGACTCTATCAACCTAAACAAATTCATCAGTTCTACTGGTATTTGTTCCCGACGTGAAGCAGACAAAATGATTGCTGATGGTAGGGTAACTATTAACGGGAAACCCACTCAGTTAGGTAATCGAGTGAATCCTGGTGATCTTGTTCAGGTAGATGGGAAACCCTTAAAAGCGAAACCCAAGACACTTTATATTGCTTTGTACAAACCCGTTGGCATTGTCTCAACCACAGATTCTAAAGAAAGGAAGAACATTGTTAAATATATCAACCATTCTCAACGATTATTTCCCGTGGGAAGATTGGATAAACCCTCAGAAGGACTGATCTTTTTAACCAATGATGGAGATATTGTAAATAAGATTCTTCGAGCGGGGAATAACCATGAAAAGGAATATATCGTAACTGTAGACAAAGAGATCGATGAGAACTTCGTAAAGAAAATGAGTAATGGAATTCCCATATTAGGAACCGTTACCAAGAAATGTAAAGTTGAAAAGATGAGTAAGTATGTATTCAAGATCATTCTTACTCAAGGTCTAAATCGTCAGATAAGAAGAATGTGTGAGTACTTGGGATATGAAGTAACCAAGCTAAAACGCACAAGAATAATTAATGTCAATTTGAGTGGGATCAAATATGGTGATTGGCGAGAGTTAACTCAACAAGAGATAGATACGATCAACAAACTTATAAAGACCTCATCCAAAACAGAGGAAGCTTCTGTGGATAAGTTAAAGAAGAAAAACTTCGGCAGGGATCGTAGAAATTTTCAGAAAAAGAAAAGGAAATCTTAAGAATCTTTTAGAGAAACTCGCATTGCGATTTATGTATATTTGCAGCCTATGAAGTTTGACTTACACGCCAAAGATTCTGCAAGCAGGGCAAGAGCTGGAACCATTACAACCGACCATGGAGAAATCCAAACTCCAATTTTTATGCCTGTGGGTACAGTTGCGACTGTAAAAGGTGTGCATCAAACTGAATTGAAAAATGAGATCGATCCAGATATCATTTTAGGAAATACTTATCATTTATACCTAAGACCTCAAACAGATATTTTAGAGCAAGCAGGTGGATTGCACAAATTCATGAATTGGGACCGAAATATCTTGACCGATAGTGGTGGCTATCAAGTGTATTCTCTTTCAGGAAATAGAAAGATCAATGAAGAAGGAGTAAAGTTCAAAAGTCATATCGATGGTTCTGCCCATATGTTCACTCCAGAGCGAGCTATGGACATACAAAGAAGTATTGGAGCGGATATTATCATGGCATTTGACGAATGTACTCCTTATCCTTGTGATTACAATTACGCTAAGAATTCGATGCATATGACCCATAGATGGTTAAAACGATGTATCAATCATCTGGAAAAATCTCCATTGAAATATGATTACAATCAAACCTTGTTTCCTATTGTGCAAGGAAGTACTTACAAGGATCTAAGAAAGCAATCTGCAGAGTTTATCGCTTCGGTTGAAGCGGAGGGAAATGCAATCGGAGGTCTTTCAGTAGGAGAGCCTGCTGAAGAATTGTATGCAATGTCTGAGATCGTATGTAATATTTTACCTGAGGATAAACCAAGGTATTTGATGGGAGTAGGAACGCCAATCAATATACTCGAGAATATTGCATTAGGTGTCGATATGTTTGATTGTGTCATGCCTACAAGGAACGCAAGGAATGGAATGTTGTTTACCGCACATGGAACCATCAATATCAAGAACAAGAAATGGGAAAATGATTTTTCTCCGATTGATGAGATGGGGATCACCTTTGTAGATACTTATTATTCTAAAGCATATTTAAGACATTTATTCGCTTCGAGGGAAATGCTAGGTAAGCAAATCGCTTCTATTCACAATCTTGGTTTTTATCTATGGTTAGTTAGGGAAGCAAGAAAGCATATATTAGCAGGAGATTTTTACGATTGGAAAAATCGAATGGTGAAACAAATGGACAAACGTTTGTAATGAGAATTTTAGATTGGTACATATTAAAAAGATACTTGGTAACCTTCGTGTTTACCTTACTAATCTTGATTCCAATTGCTGTGGCGATTGATATCTCTGAAAAAGTAGACAAGTTCTTGGCGCGAGCTGATTTGGGTGTTATACAGATCTTGGATGAACACTATAAGAATTTTGTCATTTATTATACGAATACATTCATGCCTTTGGCATTGTTTATTGCTGTAATTCTGTTTACTTCTAAACTTTCTAATAATACTGAGATCGTTGCTATGACCAGTGCTCGAATCTCGTTTACCCGTTTTTTATATCCCTATATGATCGGTGCAACACTAATCACGGTTTTTGCATTGGCTATGAATCATTATGTGGTGCCCAATAGTAGTAAAGAACGCAAAGCTTTTGAGAAAGAATATTTGAAACGAAAGGTATATACAGACAACGTTGAGAGAGATATCAGTTTACAGTTAAACGATAGTACCTATATTTTTCTAAAAACCTTTAATTTTCAATCTTCGGTAGGTACTTATTTCGCCATAGAAAATTATAGTGGAATTCAACTAAAAGAGAAATTAACAGCAGAGAATATTAGATATAAGGAAGAGGATTCAACCTTTGTACTCACGCGTTTTAAAAGACGAAAGATCTACAAAGACAGAGATAGTATTTTCTCAGGATTCAACAAGGATACGACCTTTGCTTTTACCCCAAGAGACTTTTTGTTTAAATCGGCTTTATCTCAAGAGATGCCTTCGGATGAATTGAGCGAATTCATAGACCTTTCTAGAAAAAGAGGGGTGAAGAATTTAAACGCCTACTTGGTCGAATATCACAAAAGAACCAGTTTACCTATTTCGTCCTACTTTTTAACCATCATTGCCGTTGCCTTGGCGTTTAAAAAGAAAAGAGGAGGTGTTGGGATCAATCTAGCCATCGGAATCGCTATTATGTTCGTTTATGTCTTCTTTATGAAGGTTTCTGAAGTTTTAGGGGCGGTTGCTGGAGCTAATCCGTTTCTTTACGTTTGGACCCCAAATATTATCTTTGGTGGTCTCGCCGTATACCTTTACTTAAATGCAAGGAAGTAAATTAAAAGACTACTTACTTCTTCACTTGATCGTATTCATTTGGGGATTTACTGCCATATTAGGTAAGCTCATCTCTATTGATGCAATCCCTTTAGTTTGGTATCGAATGTTTTTGGCCTCCATATTCATCGCTCTATATTTCTTTCTTTTCAAAAAGAGTTTTCGAATAGATAAACCGGGGATCATCAAGTTTATTTTCACTGGACTTTTAATCGCATTACATTGGATTACGTTCTTTAAAGCGATTAAAGTATCTAATGTTTCAGTGGCCTTAGTTACGATGAGTACAGGTGCATTTTTCACCTCATTCATAGAGCCTTTTTTCTTTAAGCGTAGGATTCGGTTTATTGAGATATTATTGGGTGCTATGGTAATCGTAGGACTGTATATCATCTTTAGTTTTGAGTCTCAATATACCCTTGGAATTGTATATGCTTTGATCTCGTCTTTTTTGTCGGCTTTATTCTCTGTTTTGAATGGTCTGTATGTAAAAAAGTATCATGCGAATGTTATTTCTTTTTATCAGCTCTTCTTCGGAAGTGCGTTCATTACATTGTTCCTTCTGACAACTGGTGCCTTTTCGGTTGAATTCTTTATTCTGAAAAGTACAGATTGGTTATATCTTATTATTCTGAGTAGTGTATGTACGGCTTTTGCTTTTATTGCCTCTGTAAAGGTGATGCGTAATCTAACTCCTTATACGGTAATGTTAACCATTAATTTAGAACCTGTATATGCCATTATTTTAGCCTTGTTCATCTTTGGTGAGACCGAAAAAATGAACTCCGAATTTTATATTGGTGCCTTCATAGTACTGTTTGTGGTCTTATTAAATGGAGTGCTTAAAAACATGAAGCGATTCACGAAGAAAAGGGGAAATTTACAAGGCTAAAAAAAATCAAAACCATGTAAATAACACGCATTTTTATAGTAAGTTTGTAAACTATGTATGTATCGATATTTTCATCGATATTTTATTAAACACAAACGACTAACTATGGAATATTTAGACTTTGAACTACCCATTAAGGAATTAGAAGATGAGTTACAAAAATGCTATGACATAGGGAAAAAGAGTGAAATTGATGTAGCTGCTACCTGCAAAAAAATTGAAAGAAAATTAGAAAAGACCAAGAAAGATATTTACAAAAATCTAACTCCTTGGCAACGTGTTCAACTTTCAAGACATCCAAATAGACCATATACTCTAGATTATATCAAAGCCATCTGTGGAGATACTTTCATGGAATTACACGGAGATAGAAGTGTAAGAGATGACAAGGCAATGATTGGTGGTTTAGGAAAGATCGGTGATCAAACTTTTATGTTTATTGGTCAGCAAAAAGGATATAATACCAAAACTCGTCAGTATAGAAATTTTGGAATGGCGAATCCTGAAGGATACCGTAAAGCCCTCCGATTGATGAGAATGGCAGAGAAATTCGGAATTCCAGTAGTAACTTTATTAGATACTCCTGGTGCTTATCCAGGATTGGAAGCTGAAGAAAGAGGTCAAGGTGAGGCAATTGCTAGAAACATCTTTGAGATGACGATCCTTAAGACTCCTATCATTACTATTGTTATTGGTGAGGGAGCTTCAGGTGGAGCTTTAGGAATTGGAGTAGGAGATAGAGTTTACATGATGGAAAATACTTGGTATACTGTAATCTCTCCAGAATCTTGTTCTTCTATCTTATGGAGAAGCTGGGAATTTAAAGAGCAAGCTGCGGCAGCCTTAAAGTTAACCGGTGACGACATGAAGAAACTAAAAATCATCGATGCCATCATTAAAGAACCTGTAGGAGGGGCTCATAGAGATAGAGAAGGTGCTTTTGAGATCGTTACTAATCAGATATTGGATGCATTTAACGAGTTGAAAGATCTTTCACACGAGGATTTGATCGCACAGAGAATGGACAAGTATGCTCAAATGGGAGTGTACAAAGAGTAGTTAGAACTTTCTCTTGAAGTAATTTGATTTTCTTCTGCGTTGCTCTCTGGTTTTTGTCTTGGCAAAGAACCGAACAAAAACAAAAACAGTGATCAAGAGAACGAGAACCAAAAGCATAAAATAAAGATATAAAAAAAGGCGAGATTCAAATCTCGCCTTTTTTTATTTCACTCCTACTGAGGTAAGATATTCTATTATATTTGGATTGGTTGGTCTCATAGCATCGTGATTTACAATATTGCCATCAGGATCAATAAGAATAAATCTTGGTATTGAGCTGATTTGATATTGGGTAGAGAAACGTGCATCGTCTTCGCCAGCCCAAAGCTGAATTCCACTCATATTTTTTTCTTTTACCATATTTGCCCATTTGTCATGAGCTTTTTCCCAACTTCCACCAGATCTTCTGCTATCGTCAGTAGAGATACTAATAATAGAAATATTTTTTCCTTCAAGATCTTTTTCCAATTGTTTCAAAAATGGGATCTGAGCAATACAAGGTCTACACCAAGTTGCCCAAACATCGATATAAACGAAGTTGCCTTTAAAATCTTTTAATGATTTCGTTCCTCCTTTGATATTTTCATAGTTATTGAATTCTGGAGCGGGCTTACCTTTGGCTAGGTTTGCTAATAATCTTTCTTGCTCAACATAGTAATCATGAGCTGTATCATAATTGCTTTCTAAATTTCCGAAGAAGGAATTATTTTGCTCGGTCAATTGTTTTACCAATCCTGGCGCAGCATTATCATATAGCTTAAAAATGCTATCCATACCTTTCTTGTACGCAGCGATCTTTTGTGTGAATTCTTCTTTCTCTAAGAGAATAAGATCTTTACCAGTGCCTGACTTTTGTCCGAAATTATAATGATCAATCAGCAAATTATTGGTTTGCGCTCCTTCATTATTCCCTTC
Source organism: uncultured Flavobacterium sp. (assembly GCA_964505885.1). Taxonomy (GTDB): domain Bacteria; phylum Bacteroidota; class Bacteroidia; order Flavobacteriales; family Flavobacteriaceae; genus Polaribacter. The sequence continues at coordinate 5,573 of CAZDKB010000069.1, read as the reverse complement.
ATACTGAAAACTCGAAAAGAATCGATTTGCATCTCCCGACAGTTTTAGGTCATATCCGTTATTCAAATAAATATAAGCTCTACCATCTCTCGGCATATAAAAAGTAACAAGATCTGCCTTGGCTACTTTTAATGTATCCTTAAAGCTACCGTCTGGATTAATCTTAATCGTTTTTCTAATGGCAAATCCAGAAATCATCAATATGCTGTCTCTAGCATTTTCAATTTTTCCGGAGATTGATAAATATTCCTTTGGATGTTCTGGTTGACACGAACATAGAAATACAAGTGATATCAATAATGAGAGGAGTTTCTTCATTGTGCTTACTCAAATTTGACCTCAAAGATAGAAACTATTTTACTAGAAAAATTGTTAAATTTTATTGCATATTAACTGCTGAATTTAGAATTTTACAACCACAATCAACCTTAATGAACTTAGTACACTCTATAGACTCCAATCCGCTGGATCTTACCATCCTATATGAAATTATCAGTAATGAGAAAAAACTGGTGCTTTCTCATAATGCAATTAACCGAATTCAAAAATGTAGAAGCTATCTGGATGAGAAGATGTCTTCTGTTTCTAAACCTATTTATGGAATAAACACGGGCTTTGGCGCTCTTCATAATGTAAAAATCAAAGGAGAGAATCTGCAGAAATTACAAGAGAACCTTGTAATGAGTCATGCTTGCGGAACTGGAGAAGAGGTTCCAAAGGAGATCGTAAAGCTTATGTTGCTTTTGAAGATACAATCCTTAAGCTATGGTCATTCTGGGGTTCAACTAGACACAGTTAATCGTTTAATCGATTTTTATAATCATGATGTTTATCCGGTGGTTTATGAACAGGGTTCCTTGGGAGCTTCAGGAGATCTGTCTCCGCTTGCTCATTTAGCTTTACCTTTAATTGGTAGAGGAGAAGTTTATTGTGATAATAAACGAATGAGTGGAGAAGAAGTACTTCAAAAGTTTGGTTGGAAAAGTATCAAGTTGCAATCCAAGGAAGGACTCGCTTTATTGAATGGTACTCAGTTTATGTCGGCTTATGGTATTTATTCTTTATTAAAAGCTCATAAACTCTCTTATTTGGCTGATCTAATTGGAGCGATTTCTTTGGAAGGCTTTGATGGTAGAATTGAACCTTTTTCAGAATTGGTTCATTTTGCTCGCCCACATCGTGGACAAATAAAAACAGCAGAACGTCTTCGAGAGTTTTTAGAAGATAGTGATCTTATCTCACAAGAGAAACAACATGTTCAGGATCCTTATTCTTTTAGATGTATGCCTCAAGTGCATGGTGCCAGCAAGGATACGATACGTTTTGCCACTAAAACATTTTTAGCAGAGATCAACGCTGTAACCGATAACCCAAACATTTTTGTTGAAGAAGACTTGATTATTTCTGGAGGAAATTTTCATGGGCAACCTTTAGCCTTGGCTCTAGACTTTTTGGCAATTGCAATGGCAGAGTTGGCTAATATTTCAGAAAGGCGAATCTATCAATTGGTTTCTGGACATAGACATTTACCGCCTTTCCTGGTTTCCAATCCAGGTCTTAATAGTGGATTCATGATTCCACAGTATACTGCCGCTAGTATTGTGAGTCAGAATAAACAATTAGCAACACCCTCAAGTGTTGATTCTATAGAATCCAGTGATGGGCAAGAAGACCATGTGAGCATGGGTGCTAACGGAGCTACCAAAGCCAAAAGAGTGGTTGATAATGTGCAAACGGTTTTAGGAATTGAGTTATACACGGCTTCTCAGGCATTGTCTTTTGGAAAGGCAAAAAGTTCTCCTTTCTTAGAGTCTTTTGTTGCTTCTTTTAGAGAGGAAGTATCTATTGTGCAAGAAGACCGCGTAATGCATGACGACATTATCGCGGCCTCTCGTTTTATTGATTCTCTTGAAATAGATTCTGCGGAGTTGTTTTAGGTATATTATAAATTGAATTATTGTCCTTTTTTTACACTGATTCCTGGTTCTACATTATATTTAATTCTCGGCTTTAATGCATCTGGAATATCTCTCATGACCCAATAAATGGAATCTACTTTTTTACTCAGTAAAGGCAGGGAATCTTTTGATACATTTTCGAACATTGTTTGTTTGTCTGAATATTGAAAAACAGTATTGAAATTATAGCTGTTATCGCTCCATGTTGTAGAGGAAGGCACTGTATAATACGTCGTAAAGTCTATCAATTCTTTGCTATTCTTATTATAGCTCACCAGTTTAAAGCCTGGATTATTTTCATGATTTGGAGTTACACCAGGACAACTAATTCCAACTTCAGTGATGCTGTTGTCACTAGGATTATAGAATCTTCTAAGTTCATCCATATGAGTATGACCATAAAGAATTCCAGTGATCGTCTCAGGATATTTAGAAATAACTTCTAAGAATTGATCGTTCCAATTATTTGGTGCAGGTAGTTTATGCCAATTATATGCATAACGATTCTTGTCATATCCGTAGGTGTCTAAACCAGGCGGAATATGCATCGCTATATAAACTTTATCACCATTATTTTTTGCTTCTTTTAATTGATCAGATAACCATATCATTTGATCTTTTCCGTCTGTAATTTGATTCCCGCCATCAACAGGATTGTAGTTCGGAGAATAGATGACTGTGTTTAAAGCGATCAGTCTTAAGCTGTCTACCAGCATGGAAGAATAGTATCCTTTTTTAATATTATCATCATCAATCATATACGGAGCTTTAGTTCCTGTTCTATTGATGTTTACAGCAGGAAACGGATTTCCTGTTTCTTTTACCAAAGAAAGGGGTGTTTTATCGTCTTCATCCGCAAAAGAAGCATAATCACCTGCAATACCATCATTATTTCCAGGTAAGTACATTAATGGAGTGTTGTGCTTGTTGGCAATGTCCCTGAGACCCGATAGGATAGTAGCCATATCTTTATTGTGTGTGATTCTAATGCTCTGGGGAATGGTGTCACAACAAGGAATATGTGAAGGTAGATCTCCCGTATAAACTATAAAATCAGGATCATTTTTAGCGATTACAGAATCCGCCTTCACTAGAAAAGCATTCCAAAGTTTCATTCCCGTATCGTCGCCATAATCTGTATCCGGGTTTCTCGTATCAATATGAATGTCGGATAAAAATAAAAAGGTTCGATTCTCGATATCAGGAGTGGGTTTCTCATTGTCTAAGGCTAAAAAGGTTGTAGTACCTAAAGCTGCAATAAAAGCTGCTGCGAATGCGATCTTTTTTGGATTTTTCATAATGTTTGAATCGTTGATGAAATCCCAAGGTACTTGAAAAGAGAAAGAAGAACTAAGCGAGACTTAAAAACAGGTATTTATACCTATTCTATAAGCTGATGAACCAATTTAAACTAAGCCAGTATCTACTGCTGGTCTCATTTTTTAGAAATGAATTTATCCTATAATCCAGTCCGAATTCAAATTTACTATCATCGTTCACGATGTATCCAAGAAAAGGAATCAATCTTATTTCAAGATCGTAATCTTTGTCTTGAAAGGAGTTTACATATTCATGATTTACCTTGATGTAAAATTCTTTAGGATCAGCGGTAAGTCCGTTTAAAGGAAATAGAGTTGAAACCCGGTATCGAAGTCTTAGTTCCAAAGGTTCGTTTTCATCAAAAGTTTGATCGGAAACAAATCGATGTGACATCCGGAAACTTGAATAGTTTCGTGTGAGTACATATTGTTGGATGAATCTATGAGTTGGTTTCTGATCTCTTAACCTAATCAAGTAGCCTGCAGCAACTCTCTGATCCAAAGCTATTTTTTTAGCCGTGATAAAAGTGAAATCTGTGAGCTCGTAGTCAAATGCAATAGGATTATCATCGTTGAGGTCACCTTGACTTAGGATTTGTCTCGATTCTATTTTAAAGTTGAGGCTCCAATCATTTTCCAGTTTTTTATTCAGATTGATGCTGGGAAGTAAACCAGATTGAAAATTACTTTGAGAGCTAATCGTAGAGAAAGACCCTAAAGCAATCACAGTGCATATGAGAGTCTTAATATTCAAGGTTGTCTGTATTTACAAGAACGATGGTCTTACGTTGAATAAACTCACCAAAATCCGAAAACAGGTATTCAAATTTTTGAAACTTATTGTTGACTTTGGCTGAAACAACAAGCTCATAACATGTTTTTAAATCTTGTGAATGCTCATTGATTTGAATTTTCTTTCTGACCAGATCAATGTTTCCCGAATATTGAATTTGAATCTTACGAATTCTATATTTTGATAGATCCTTTTTTAAATAAGTGTCGATTTTTGAGAGAACGGAAGAATTCATCTCTTTTTTAGAAACTTCAATTTCGATATCTTCTAGTTGACCAATCGAATCGAATTCTATACTGTACCTTTTGCCCTTATATTTTGTCTTTGCTTCAAAAGAGTAGGAGGTGAGTCCCGTTTCTTTGAACCATTTGATCTTAGAACTGAAATTGAGTTGTTCAATAAATTGAACTGCCAATTTAGGAACCTCTTTCTTGTGAATTCTTGCCTCACTTTCATACTTTTTCTGTGCACTCAAGAAATGGGTGCAGAGTAATAAGATTGATATGAGAATTATTTTCTTCATGCATTTTAAATATAGTAAAATAAAAAATCCCAAATTTTCATCTGGGATTTTAATTTATAATTGTTAATGGAACTTGAAATCTTTTTTAAGGTTGTATACCTGGAATATTTCTCTCGGGAAATAAATTGTTTAACCATTTTTTAAATTCAAATTCTGGTATTTTTACTTCTAATTCGTTCACAGTTCCTGTATGGTCAATCAGACCTAGAATTAGAAAATTATCATCTAGCGATGCAATTTGTCGGCTGCTTTTACCATCGCTATGTAGGTGTTTCAAAAGATATATAAACTCACCATATACCATTTTATTCGATTCAGATGGTTTTAGGTATAATTCAATATAGTCTTTTGGATTGACGATTCTCGTTTTTGATTGGTTGGCCAGATTTGCGGTCATATATTTATTCTCCATAACCTTGCCTGAATTCAGTTTAATTCTACTATAACTAATAACTCCTCTTTTGTTTCCTTCATTAGTTAATAGGATAACAAAAGCATTATCAGAAGTCTCTAAAAAGGAAGCAGTAACAACTGTTTTTTTATCTTCAAAAGTTTCTTTTACGATGGGAATAAAAGAAGAGAGAACTGATATTAACGCAATACAAAGGGCAATTAATGAATTATTAAAATTTTTAAAAACTCTCCAGTTCTGATAATGTTTACAATGATTACAATAAATAGCTTTAGCGCTAATGGTTGTATCGCAATATTTACATGGTTTTGTTTCTTGTTCCACTTAGAAATAGGTAATTGAATTCTTGTTAATGGTAAACATACTCAAGTTTTTATAAAATAAAAAATCCCAAACTTTCGTTTGGGATCTTCTTTATTCTTCAGAAGGAGCTTCTGTTCTAGTCTCCTCAGGTTTCTTTCCTTTTTTGATCTTTATTTTTAACTCATTTTTCTTTTCGTCGAGTTCCATATGTATGGTATCTCCTTCTGAAAGTTTAGAGTTAACGATCTCTTCAGCTAAAGCATCT
>CAZDKB010000068.1:0-14378 GCA_964505885.1 uncultured Flavobacterium sp. | reverse complement strand
GTGGTTAACGGAGTTAGCGGAGCTGCACCTATTACTAGATATGATGCTACCAAGTTCAAGACTCGTTTTGCATGTGAGATTAAGGACTTTGACGTGAATGAGTTCATTCACAGAAAAGAGGCTCGTAAAATGGATCGATTTACGCAGTATGCTATGGTAGCTTCAGACGAAGCTATCGCAGATGCGAATTTAAATCTAGATGAGATCAACAAATTACGAGTGGGAGTTATTTGGGGAGCTGGAATTGGTGGACTTGAAACTTTCCAAGAAGAAGTTTTAAACTTTTCTAGAGGTGATGGTACACCAAAGTTTAACCCATTTTTCATCCCTAAAATGATTGCAGATATTGCTCCTGGAAACATTTCTATCAAGAATGGTTTCATGGGGCCTAACTACACAACCGTATCTGCCTGCGCGTCATCAGCAAATGCAATGATTGACGCACTCAATTACATTAGACTTGGACATTGTGATGTGATCGTTACAGGAGGTAGTGAAGCAGCCGTTACGATTGCCGGAATGGGTGGTTTTAATGCCATGCATGCACTTTCCACGAGAAACGATGATCCAAAATCTGCATCTAGACCTTTTGACGCAGAGCGCGATGGTTTTGTTCTTGGAGAAGGAGCAGGAGCTATTATTCTTGAAGAATACGAACACGCAAAAGCGAGAGGTGCTAAGATCTATGCAGAAGTTATCGGAGGAGGAATGTCTTCTGATGCACACCACATGACGGCTCCTCATCCAGAAGGAATTGGAGTGATCGCGGTAATGAAGAACTGTTTAGAAAATGCCGGTATAAACCCTGAGGATGTTGACCACATCAATACTCATGGTACATCAACTCCTTTAGGAGATGTTGCTGAATTAAAGGCGATTTCAGAAGTTTTTGGTGATCATGCGAAGAATATTAATATCAATTCTACAAAATCGATGACAGGTCACCTTTTAGGTGCTGCTGGAGCGATTGAAGCAATTGCTTCTATATTGGCATTGGAAAAAGGAATTGTACCTCCTACTATCAATCACAGTAATGTGGATGAGAATATCAATCCTGATTTAAATCTTACCTTAAACAAAGCTCAAAAACGCGATATGAAGATCGCAATGAGCAATACGTTTGGATTTGGAGGTCATAATGCTTGTGTTGCCTTCAAGAAACTAGATTAATTCTCTATGAATTTTATTCGCAAAATAGTAAGCTCATCTTCTAAGGGAGAAGATGGAGGCTTCTATAATGATATGCGAGAATTATTAGACTTCAATCCAAAAAAGATTGAGGTTTATGAAATGGCATTTACCCATAGGTCTTTAAAAAAGGTAGATAAGAATGGTGAGCCATTTAATTACGAAAGACTAGAGTTTTTAGGAGACGCTATGTTAGGTTCTGTGATCGCGTCTTATTTGTATAAAAAAGTTCCTAACGGCACAGAAGGATATCTGACTCAAATGCGTTCAAAGATCGTAAGTAGAGAGCATTTAAACGAGTTGGGTAAGGACTTAGATCTAATTCGTTTCGTAAGAAGCAATATTTCTCAAGACAATGTAGGAGACAATATTCATGGAAACATTTTTGAAGCCCTTCTAGGAGCTATCTATTTGGATAGAGGATATAATTACTGCAAGAAGTTCATCTATGAAAAGGTAATTGTACCTTATATTAATATTCCAAAATTAGAGGAAAAGATCACTAGTTATAAAGGATTGATCATTGAATGGTGTCAGAAGCAAAAGAAGAAATATCATATAGACACCTATGAAGATACGGGTAATGAAGCTGTAAAACATTTCAGTGTTAGAATCAGTATAGATGGAGAACAAATAGCCAAAGGTAGAGCTACTTCAAAGAAAAAAGCAGAAGAACAAGCTTCTAAAAGAGTCTACTATACTTTTCAAAAGCAAATTGAGAATTCATAATTCGATAACGATTTCGTTATTTTTTCCCTACCGTTGTAAAACAATCCCTAATTTTGTTAACTAGGTTAAAAATGAGTAAGATCATAATCTAGAAACATTATGCAAATTCATTCTTTAGAATTAGAGGACTTTTGTGAAGACAATTATACACTAATTGGCATTCATACAGCGCTTGAAGATTTTAAGTTGGCCTACCTATTAAATAACAATTTAAACACACACTTTTCACGATCAAGTTTTAGTTTAGATTTTGAAACTAAGAATAATAAAGCTTCTTTTTCTATCTTCGATTATATCAATGAAAAGTATGAACATGAATGGTATTTAATATCAAATAGCTATAAAGAAGAGAGAATAAATGCTTCAGATACATTGGCCTTGAGTACAGAGACCAAGACTTATCTGATACCAGAGAAAAAAAGAGTTGACTACTTTTTGAAAATCGTTGGAGAACCTAAACCGCTTTTGATTCAAAGAACATTGGATAGGATTAATGAAATGAGTCAGGTAGTTACCTCATATACAATAGACACAGACACACTAAAATCTAAAGAATTCTTAATTTTTTAAGTATGCCAGCAACAAAGAAGACGAAGATTGTCGCAACCCTAGGACCGGCAACAGATTCGAAAGAAACTCTAACGGAATTAGCCAGAGAAGGAGTTAATGTTTTTCGAATCAACTTTTCACATGCAAATTACGATATCGTAAAAGACCAAGTGAAACAGATTAGAGAGATCAATGAAGAGAATGGATGGAATGTAGCGATCTTAGCTGACCTTCAAGGACCAAAATTAAGAGTTGGTGTTATGAAGGAAGGAACTGTTCTAGAAGATGGTCAAGAGTTTACTTTTACTACTGATGAATGTGAAGGTGATAATCAGAAGGCATTCATGACCTACCAAAACTTTCCAAGAGACGTAAGAGCTGGAGAACATATTTTAGTAGATGATGGAAAGCTTATGTTTGAAGTTGTATCCACGGATAAAACAGCAAATGTTGTGACTAAGGTGGTTGTTGGAGGTCCATTATCTTCTAAAAAAGGGGTAAACCTTCCAAATACCAATATTTCTTTACCTGCACTTACAGAGAAAGATAGAAAAGACGCAATCTTTGCATTGAGTCAGGAGGTAGATTGGATTGCTTTATCTTTCGTGCGTACGCCTGAGGATCTCAGAATGTTACGTGATTTGATCAAACAGAATTCAGAATATCGTGTTCCCGTTGTAGCGAAGATCGAGAAGCCAGAGGCCGTAGAGAATATTGATGCTTTGATCCCATATTGTGATGGTTTGATGGTAGCTCGTGGTGATTTGGGTGTAGAAATTCCGATGCAAGAGGTTCCATTGATCCAGAAGAGATTGGTAATGCGTGCCAAGAAGGCAAGAATCCCTGTGATCATTGCAACACAAATGATGGAAACCATGATCAATAATTCTGTTCCAACGAGAGCAGAGGTAAATGATGTAGCAAACTCTATCATGGATGGTGCGGATGCTGTAATGCTTTCGGGTGAAACATCTGTAGGTAAACATCCTGTAAGAGTGATCAAAAAGATGGCAGAGATCATTATGAGTGTAGAGAATTCTCCCTTGATCCAAGTTCCATTAAGACCACCGCATATCAGAACCAATAGATTTATTACTAAGTCGATCTGTTATCATGCTGCAATGACTGCGAATGAAGTAGATGCAGCGGCAATTTGTACTTTAACGAATAGTGGTTATACGGCCTTCCAAATCTCTGCTTGGAGACCTAGAACCCATGTGTTGGCATTTACTACCGACAAGCGAATTCTTGGAAAATTAAATCTGCTTTGGGGTGTTAAGGCTTATTTCTATGACGAGAACATGAGCACTGACGATACTGTTAGAGACATCAACAAATTGGCTATTGAGAAAGGATTTGTAAAGTCTGGAGACCTCGTGTTAAACCTAACCGCAATGCCTGTTGAGGAACACGGAATGGTGAATACTTTGAGAATCTCAGAAATCAAGTAAAAACAGTTACAACTCTATTTTTTGTGTACTGATAATGGCGTCATTTGTAACGAATGGCATCGGCATCATGTATTCAGCTCGTGGCTGAATTGAAAACTGAGGATGACTTAAAAGGTCATCAGAAATCTCATTGATTAATATTTGAGGCTTCATCAAAGAATCTAATGTCATTTCTAAGCGCAGTTCTTTGTCTGTATTTCCAAAGTGATAGATTAAAAAAGAACCTCTCTTTACGCCATATTCATCCCCGTCATTCACTGGAATAGAGTTTGCAACTAACTTATGAAAACCAATAGAGTCCTGACTAGCTAGTTCAAATTTGCGAATCTTTCTTTGAGGTCGGATTACGATATCTAACTGACGCTTTCCATCGATTATAGTATCTCGTTCGTATTCTATCAAAGCACTGGGTATAGAAACGAAAGGCGCTTCTTTATGGTAACTAAATCGAGTGTTGTATTTGCTCTTTGTATTTGCTGATGAGATTCCGCCTTTATTCGGTTCTTTTCCTAATTTCTGCTCGATAAAAGGATCTAATACCTTGTTGTAGGTTCCCCAGTAAGCAGTTGAATCTAGGGTATTTTGAATATAAACAAGGCTGTTTGGCTTTCTATTGTCAACATCAAATCCCGAATAATAAGTGGCAATCGTTAGAAAAACAATAGTCAATAATCCGGATAATCGAGCAAATGCTTTCCGCGATTTGGTTGCATTGACAACTGGAAGCATAAGACCAAATAAAAGGGCAACCAAAATAGCACTAACAAAAAGAATTCCCAATCCCAATCATACTGGGAAAGACTTTATCATGGGTCCAACAATATAAGCAGTTGGAACAGATAAAATGGCGAATATGAGTGTTCTTTGCGTTTTCTTTGGATTACTAATTATATTTAAGAACAGAACGATTTCGGCAATGAATACTGGTATGATTAAGAAACCAGCCCCTCTAAAGTTTTCAGGAATAATTGCATTGATGATTAACCAAATAACGATAGGTGCGATCGTTAGGCTTGACAAGTTCTCTTTTTTACTAAACCTTCCATAGATCCAAAATGCAATCCAAAGATTCAGACAAACGAAACCAATGAGATACCAATATCCATTATAGGTAAACCCGTGAAGCATGTCGTTATACCCAGGATGAACTTGCAAGATTCCCTTCCATAAGAAGTATGAAATAGCACCACACAGGACAATTGATAAAATGGCTGGAATAAAACCGAAAAGAATTTGTTTGATATCAAGCTTATTCAGTAGAATTCCAAAGTACATCACAAGTAATAAAAGTACTGCAGCTATGATCAACATAGTATTTACCCAAGAAAAAGGATAGGTCAGCATTTTTATTACTGGAAAATTCACGTAAACATGATCTATTTCACTGTCTAAATCATCAATACCTGAATACGCAAAATAGTTTAAGGTATTCATCAAATAATCTCCTTGATGAGCTAAGGTTGTTCGATCTAATCTCTCATAGGTATCTTGCATTGTATGATAATCAAAATGATCACCAATAAAGGCAAAATTGAATCCATTGATGTCTCCATTCTCTCTAAAGACTGTAAGATCTGTATCGTTCGGGAGTTGCTTATAAATGCTGTATAACAAGGAATTGGATGCGGGGTAACCTGGGTTAGCGTTGATAAACTCCGAGATGAGTTTACTGTTTTTCCCATTCGTTTCCATGAGCATATAGCTAGGCCCACCGCTTCCTCTAGCTTCAAAGTTTAAGACTAAACCAACATCTTTGGTCCATGGATGATAATCAACAAAAGCTTTTGCGCCAAGTAGGCCTAATTCTTCAGCATCTGAAAGAACAATAATGATATCATTCTTGGGTTGTTTGCCGGTTGCTAAAAAAGCTCTTATACCTTCTAAAATGGTAACAATCCCAGATCCCGCATCACTCGCTCCGATTGCAATGTTAGGATTGGAATCATAATGAGATAATAATAGCAAGGCCTTGCCATTTCCAGAACCTTCGATTCTTGCTACAATATTTTCTGCAGTTGTTCCTGCAACCCACTTTTTATTGATTACCGTTTGAACCTGGACACTGGGTTCTAAGCCTAGATTTTTTAATTCATTGACTAGATAGTTTTGCACATTCTTATGTCCGGGAGTACCAACATGATGAACTTCAGTCGTGATATTTTTTAGATGACCTAAGGCTTTCTCGACAGAGAACTCTGTTTGAGAATTTGCTTCTTTTACTGTGATCGGTTTTTGATCATAAAACCCCCAATAAGTACCCATTAGTAAAATGAGAAAGGAGATGAGTGAGGTATATTTTTTCATCAAGGTGGATTGTTTGTATAAATGTAAGAAATAAAAAAATTGGAATAAAAATTTGTAAATATTTTAAAATCAGTAACTTTAATGAGAACTTAAATTAAAAACATGGCAATCATTAACTTTCAGGGGAAGAGAGATAAGTCTATTTCCAAACCCGCAGAACAAATCTTGGTATCGGATTATATGACCACAAAGCTTATTACTTTTAAGCCTGAGCAGTCTATTCATGAGGTGATTGCCACACTAACTAAATACAAGATCTCTGGAGGGCCTGTGGTCAATGAAAAGAATGAGTTGATCGGTATTATTTCTGAGACAGACTGTATTAAACATATTGCCGAAAGCAAATACTACAACATGCCAATGGATAGAAGCCATACCGTTGGCAAGAATATGGTTGAGGCGGTAGAAACCATTGACAAGAATATGAATATTTTTGATGCTGCCAATAAGTTCATCTCTTCCAAACGTAGACGTTTTCCTATTGTTGAAAGAGGAAAGTTGATCGGTCAGATCAGCCAAAAAGATATTTTGAAAGCTGCCTTAAAAATGAAAGGAAATCACTGGAAGTAGCTTATTTTTCCTTTTCAAGTATTTCTAGAATTTTTTTCATCTCTTCGGCTTTTTTCTTGTTAACCTCCATCATAGAATCTAAACGAGTTGGCTTGCTTCTTCGAATCGAATCTTGCTTAGCTCTATTTATAGAATCACGGATTTTTTGTCCTTTTTGATAAAATTCAAGTTGTCTTTTTCTGTTTTGCTCACGAATTTGTTGTCTTTCATACTTGCGGTAAAATCTAAATCCAAAAACAGCGATTGCTAGAATTAAAGTTATAATTGCCCCCTTTTTTTTATTCATCTTATACTATTGATTAGTTAAATATTCATCTTTTTTTAATTCGTACCAGTTACACTTGATATCCTTAAAATAGAACTCATTGATAAAGTGTAAACCTATTTTTGAAAGTACTTTATTTGACCCTATATTTTCATAATCTGCGGCTCCGCAAATAACAGGATATTTCATAGAGTTAAAACCAAATTTTAAGGTTGCTAAAGAAGATTCTGTAGCATATCCCTTTCCCCAATATCTAGGGATGAATCTATAGCCAATATCAATAAAGTCCTGAATTCCGTTTAATTCTTCTTTTTCACCGGTATTTAATTTCAATCCAGACCAGCCAATGAAATCGCCTGTTGCTTTTTCAATAGCAGCAAATCTACCAATGCCACGATCTTCATACTGACTTCGAATAAATTCTATATTCTTTACCGCTTCTTCCTCAGTTGAGATGGGTTTATTACCCAGATATATATGCACCAATGAATCGGAATCCAATTCGAACATTCCTTTGAGATCTGAGATCAATAGATCTCTGAGAATAAGCCGTTCTGTTTCTAGGTAAAATTTCATTTAGTAAGAATTGATATATAAGCAAACCAAGTATTTTCCCCTTCATTCGCAAGTGTCATCTCTTCAGATATTCCAGCTAAGAGATTATTCAGAGTTTCAGGTGTATTACTTAAGACCTCTATGGTTTTGTTCAGATCAAAATTCATCAGAACAAGGTACAAATATTATTGGGTTACAATTCCAAAATTAGTGCACTTAAAAGAAAAAGATAGTCTATGAGTACACTAAGAAACAAGGTTCAATTGCTTGGGAATTTAGGTAATGAACCAGAGATCATCACTCTTGAAAGTGGTAAAAAAATTGCAAAGTTCTCGATTGCTACTAATGAGAGCTACAGAAATTCAAGTGGAGATAAGGTTACGGATACCCAATGGCACAATATTGTGGCTTGGAATAAAACAGCGGAAATTATTGAGAAATACCTTAAAAAAGGAAACGAAATTATGGTTGAGGGTAAATTGACTTCCCGCAGTTATGAGACCAAAGAAGGTGACAAAAGGTACATAACTGAAGTGGTATGTAGTGAATTATTGATGTTGGGAAATCGATAAGTTTAAAGTTCTTCATTGCATGATTAGCCCCGCTTTAGCGGGGCTTTTTTCTTCTACCTTAGTGGTCTCCGTGTCCATCATCTTTTACTTCCCCCTTTAAACTCATTTCCATAGAATGATCGTATTGGCAACAAGCAGGTAAGTTTTTGTATGCATCTTCGCTTCCGCTTAACTTATCAGTATCATATCCTGAATCAGCAATTGCTTTATGAATTGCATCTAAGTTAGTTTTGGATGCATCAAACGAAACATCAATTTTCTTTCTCAATCGATCCCATTCTGCTTTGGATATTCCGTCCAACTTATTTACAGCTTCTTCAATAGTAGTCTTACACATTCCGCAATTTCCTCTTACTCCAAAGCTTGTATCAGTATATGCAACTTCTTTTTTTACTTCTGTTGTTTCTGGTTTTTTGTCATCTTTTTTGGCTTCACTTTTACAACTTGCAAAGCTAATAGCTACTATGACTACTAAACTTAAAATTACTTTTCTCATTTGATAAAAAATTAAATTATTATTCGATTGTTTTTGTTACTTCTCCACATCTTAACATAGCATCTCCGAAATACGGATTTAGAACTTTATCTTCCAAACTCAGCCAATAACCTCCTGTATTATTATCTGCCATAGGGCAAAACTGACTATAGACCTTCATATTCACACCGTACTTTTCGACTGCCATAATTAAGGTAGCTGAAAGAGGTTTGAAATGATTTCTTTGTGTTTTTAAGTCTGTCGTAGAGTTTAAAGATTGAGTATGTGCTTTAAGATCATTTGATAGTTGCACCCAAGAATTATGAGCATCCCCTTTGAGCAGCTTCATATCAACTTCTGCTAAGTTCTTCATCATCATTGAAGAAGCTTGCGTGGACGCTTTTGAATCGCCTTTTATAAGTGCGTCTTTCAAGATGATATACTCATCAAATACTGCCTTGAGTTGTTCTTGGAACTTCGAATCTACTTCTACCCTATCATTGGTCATTTTCATATTGTGACCATTGTGATTCATTCCTAAATGCCCTTCGTGTCCTGTCATTACCGTTCCTCCACTTTTGTTCATCATCGACTTTTTACCCTGAAGTTGGGCGGCTGCATCAACAGTAAAAGCACCATTGGTTACAATTTCTTCTCCGTCTTTCAAGCCCTCTAAAACTTGATAAGATTCTCCAACTTTCGAACCTATTTGCACTTCACGCATTTCAAATACGGCTTCATCTTGCTTCGTCTTTACATAAACGACAGATCTTTTACCTGTCCATAATACTGATGAAGATGGAACCAAAAGAGAACCACTATTATTCTTTCCTTTGAGTTTTCCTTTGACAAACATTCCGGGCTTCAAAAAACCTTTTGAGTTATTCAAGTCAACTCTCAGTGTAACCGTTCTTGTTTTTGTATTTAGGACAGGATCAATGAAAGAAACCTTAGAACTAATGGTTCTATCAGGTTGAGCGTTGGTACTTACTTCAATATCTTGTCCAGTTTTAATTAACTCTACTTGACTTTCGTATACATCAAACTCTGCCCAAAGCGATTGCAAGTCAGCTATTTTAAATAAGCCTTGCCCTTGCTTTATTGATTGTCCTATCTCTACCATCTTTTCTGTTACCGTACCTGAAACAGTTGCATAGACAGGAAAGTTCTCAATTACCTTACCCGTAGATTCGATACTGTTAATTTGAGTATCAGAAAGTTTCCAGAGCTTCAACTTGTTTCTAACTGCATCGTATAATTTAGGCTGAGACTCTTTGAGTTTTGCTGTTGTTAATAGTTCTTGTTGCGCAGCAAACAACTCAGGAGAATAGATAGTCGCCAACTGTTGCCCTTTTCTTATTTTCTCTCCTGTAAAATTGATAAATAGCTTTTCAATTCTTCCTGAAAAGTAACTCACTTGAATGGCATTCTTTTTTTCATTCTCAACAATCTTTCCTGAGAGTATGATAGAATTCTCTGATTCATTTGTGTCAGCAACTACTGTTGTTTGAACATTTGCCAGTTTCATGGCATTTTCTGTAAGTTTAAACTCATCTGCCGCTAGACCATCTGCTCCAGCTTCAGCAGGAATTAAATCCATACCGCAAATAGGGCAATCTCCTGCTTCTGGTTGCATAATCTGCGGATGCATTGAGCATGTCCACATTTGATTCGATGCCATTTCTTTAGAATGGTCATGTGCTTCTACTTGGGGAGAATTACCTCCAAATAACAACCACCCTAATAATAGCCCTATTGCTAATAAACCTAGATATACACTATATTTTTTCATTGTATTCTATTTTTTTTCGTTGTACTAATTTTCTAACTGAGGGAGATGAAACGTACCATAATAAAAACCCACTCAGTACTGTAATCAAACCTAAAAGAGAAAACGCTCTTAAAACTGTCGTGTTAAAATCGTCTCTCCCTTCATAATCCATAGTGTGTGTCATCCACAAAAAATCAAACCATCTCCAACTTTGATGTCGAACCGTCTGAAATTTCGCATCTACAACAGACACATAAGCTTTTAAATTATCATCTGTTTTGTAGGAGATTACATAAGCAGGGAGTAACTTTTCACGATACTCGTGATGCTTTCCTGTTTCACTAATCTTCTCTACTGATGCTACCTCTAAACCTTGTTTCATATAGTTACTTGCAACATACAGAGCCTCGTCTTTGGTCAGTTCGCTTTTCTTTTGACTTGTCCTAGCATGATACAATCCTTTTTTATTGATGAAATAATAAGGCTGTTCATTAATGTCTCTTATTTCTACAGACTTGATAGGATCGGTAATGCTTAAAGAAGTTGGACTAATTAAACTATCAAAAGCCTTCGGTTGATATTCTAAGTTCTTATAGTGATCTCCATGAATATCATCGATGTCTGTCCAACTAAAATACAATCCACTTATCGTCCAAAACAAAAACTGAATCCCCAAGAGAAGCCCTAAATACCTGTGAACTTTTCTAATCTTTAACGATGTTTTTCTTCCTACCATAACCTATTGTATTTGAAATGGAAAACGTATCGTTACCTTTTCCCAACTTAGAGAAATTGACCCTTGAGTATCATCCGTCTTCTCAACTTTATAAACTAAATGCTCGGTAATCTCATCTGAAAGTTCTGGTGTTACTTTAAATCGTAATACATCGTCTTTTTCATCATATTCATCCTTACCATGTTGATCCCAATTTGTATTAAAAATAACCGTCCATTCTCCTTTAGAAGGAATAGTAAACACCCCATATTTTCCAGCTTTCAACGTCTTCCCTTCAATTGACAGGTCTTTATTTGTTTCAAGCCAAGTAGCTCTGTGCGCTCCTGATTGCCATACTTCATCGTATGCTAACAATCCTCCGAAAATGATTCTTCCTCTTACACCTGGCGAGGAATAATCTATATGCACATGAGCATCACCCACCATTGCCATTGCATAAGTATGTGGGCTCAGTACTTTCTTCTTAGAGGTTTCTTTCTTTTCAGTTTGATGATTTTGGTGCTCGTCTTTTACTTCTTTTTTTGTTTCGCTCTTGCATCCTATTAATGCAAGTAGAAAAATCATTGTAACTATTCGTATTTTTCTCATATCCTTATTTTATGGTTGATTTTAATAATTGTGCATTCACTGCGCAGATGATTGTGCTTATGCTCATTAGAGCTGCCCCAAATGCTGGACTTATCATAAGACCTGGAATGAATCCTGTAGCTAATGGTAAAGCGATGATATTATATCCCGTTGCCCAAACTAAATTTTGAATCATTTTTCTATAAGTAGCCTTTCCGAACATGATTAAGTTTGCAATATCTTTAGGGTTGCTATCTACAAGAACAATGTCCGCAGTTTCTGCTGCAACATCAGTTCCAGAGCCAATGGCAATTCCTACATCTGCTTGCGCAAGTGCAGGAGCATCGTTTACGCCATCTCCAGTCATTGCCACAAACTCTCCTTGGTTTTGTAACTTCTTAATTTTTTCTTGCTTTTGATCTGGCAAGACTTCTGCCATGTAATTATCCAATCCTAGTTTGTTAGCAACATCCTTAGCTACTTTTTCATTGTCTCCTGTCAATAATGAGACTTTAATATTTTCTTTTTGCAGTGCCTCAATTGCTTCATAAGAACTTTCCCTTATTTGATCTTCAAAAGTGATAAATCCGACAAGCTCCTTTTCAACGATGATAAAGATTTTGGTTACCACTGCATCTTCTTCATCTAAAGGCGGTTCAATTCCCAACTGTTGCAATAATAAAAAGCCTCCTGCTTGGATCGATTTCTCATTGACTATTCCACTTACACCAATACCAGAACTATACTCGAAACCTTTAACTGACCCTATTTCTATCTCTTTTTCTTGAGCTTTTCGTTTGAGTCCTTTTGATATATGATGTTCAGAGGGGCTTTCAACAGTAGCTGCGTATTTTAACAATTCGTCTTGTGAATACTCATCACTCAGTGAGACAATTCGGGTAACTTCATGAGAGCCCTTAGTTAAGGTTCCTGTTTTATCAAAAACGATGGTCGATATTTTCCTAGAAGCTTCAAATGCTGTTCGATTTCGAATTAATAGTCCATTTTTCGCAGATATACTTGTTGAAATTGCAGCGACTAGTGGCACAGCCAGCCCTAACGCATGAGGACAACAAATAACCATAACGGTTACCATACGCTCCATGGCAAAAGATAGATCTTTACCCAATGATAACCAGATAAAGAATGTACCAAACCCCAGCACCAAAGCCAATACGGTTAGCCATTTGGCTGCCACATCTGCTAGACGTTGTGTTTTAGACTTCTGATTTTGAGCTGTTTGAACCATATCTATCACTTTAGATAAATAAGTTTCGTCTCCAATACCTTTTACTTTTACTTTGATAACACCATTACCATTAATAGCTCCTCCAATGACCTGTTCATCAATACTTTTGTTTACAGGCTTACTCTCACCAGTGAGCATACTCTCATTAAGGTCACTTTGCCCCTCTACAATAATTCCATCTGCTGGAACTTTCTCACCTGGCTTGATAAGGATAATATCATCTTCTTTTAATTCACTAACTTTTACTTTTCGAGTTTGATTTCCATCGACAAGATTTGCTTCATTAGGCATCAATGCTGCCAATGCTTCTAAGGCTTTGCTAGCTCCCAATACTGAACGCATTTCAAGCCAATGTCCAATTAACATGACATCAATTAGTGTTGCTAACTCCCAAAAAAACGTTTTACCCTCAAATCCAAAGATTACAGCCGCACTGTAGAAATATGCTGCTGAAATTGCCACAGCGATCAAAGTCATCATTCCCGCTGATTTATTTTTTAATTCACTAGCTAGTCCTTTTAGAAAAGGCCATCCCCCGTAGAAATAGACAATACTAGATAAAGTAAATAGCACATAATTACTGCCAGTGAAACTCCAGTTCACACCCAACCAATTTTGTATCATTGGTGAGAGTAAAAGAATGGGTATGGTCAAAATTGTGGAAATCCAAAATCTTCGTCTAAAATCTTCTATCATCATTTTGTGATGATCGTGTCCATGTTCACCATGCTTAGGGTTATGTCCTGAATGGTTCATTTTACTATGGTCCATTTCTGCCTTTTGACCAGAATGGTGTTCGTGATTGTGATGTTGGTGGTGTTCGTGATTCATAATGTGCTTCTTTAAATTAACATGAGTACCGCCATCACAATCATAATGGCATTTTCTATAAATGTGGCTTCAGTCATAGGTAACTTTAAAGCTGTTCCCAAACAAGCACATCGGATTGATTTTTTATCTAAAAGTGTTTTTGTAACTCCAATGGTTGTAATTCCTAGAATGACCAAAGTAATCCATAATGCAATCGTTATTTCATATCGCATCAAGAACATCAGACCCAATGCAGTTTCTATAAAAGGATACACTTTTGCATACAGAGGAATCTTTTTAGCTAGTGGATCGTACATTCTGAAAGAATCTGGAAATCCTTTTAAATCTAGCATTTTGAAAAAGCTAAAAACGATATAAAAAAGTCCCATAAAGTCAAACATGAATTCACCCCAATACCAATCTTTATAATGCAGCAATATACTTGTTGTGGTGATGTAAAAGATAATTAGAAAAAGTGGCTTTAACTGCTGGAACTTGGACTTTGGTTCTTCCATCATAAAGTTTGTAGAAAGAATTTCTGGAGTCTTCTTCTCTTTTATTTTTTCGGTAATCGTATACTTTTCAGG
>CAZDKB010000067.1:0-14445 GCA_964505885.1 uncultured Flavobacterium sp. | reverse complement strand
GCATATGTTAAAACTGATCAAGTTTATTAATGAGAGAGGTGGTCATGCTCAAGTTTCTACATTATCTGCACCACCAACAGAATTCGGTTCGTTCAAAGATATGTTCCAAAAATTATTTGAACACGAAGTAAAAGTTTCAGCGTCAATCAATGATCTAGTAGACGTTTCTTTGCAAGAAAAAGATTATGCAACTCATAACTTCTTACAATGGTATGTTGCTGAACAAATTGAAGAAGAAGCATTGGCTAGAAATATCCTGGATAAGATTAACTTGATCGGTGATGACAAAGGAGGACTGTACTTGTTTGATAATGATGTAAAGCAGTTGATCGGAAATCAATCTCCAGGAGCTCCGGTTTAACAAACATTTAATAAGGCTTTATCTCGCTTTTAAGAGATTTAATGGTTTATTGCAATCGCAATTTTTGAATGAAAATTACGTTTTAATAATCCATCTAAAATCCTTATTTTTGCCGAATGCGAAAAATCAAAATTTTAACGCTTGTATTCTCAGCAATTATTCTGCTGAACTCGTGTGGTGAGTATCAACGTACCATAGGGAAAGGAACTATGGAGGAAAGATACAAACTGGCTGTGAAGAAATATGAAGAGAAAGACTTTAATAAAGCTCTTCGTTTGTTTGAGATCGTAACTCCTCATTATCGTGGAAAACCACAAATGGAGAGAATCCAGTTTATGGTGGCTCAATCAAACTTCAATACTAGAAGCTACACTCTTTCTGGTTATTATTTTGATAGATTCACAAAGAATTATCCAAATAGCTCTAAGAAAGAAGAGGCGGCTTTTTTATCTGCTTACAGCTACAAATTAGCGGCTCCTGTTTTTAGTTTGGATCAAACAGATACAAATAAAGCTCTGTTAGCTTTTCAGTTGTTTATCAATGATTATCCAAATTCGAGTAGAATAGAAGAGGCGAATACTCACTACAAAGAATTAAGATTTAAGTTAGAAAAGAAAAGGTTTGAGATAGGGAAAACCTATTATAGAACTGCTGTGACAGATTTTAGAAATTACAAAGCAGCGATTGTTACTTTTGACAACTTGATCTCCGATTATTTGGGAACAACTTTGAAAGAAGACGCATTATATTACAGATATAGAGCTTATCATGATTTGGTATTGGTAAGTACTGAAAGGAAAAAAGAAGAAAGAATCAACGATGCCATAGCGGCTTATGATAAGTTGGTTAGAAACTTCCCTCAGACTAAATACCTTAAAGAATCTGATGAAATGCTGGCTGATATTAAAGAAGAACAAAAAAACTTAGTAAAGAGTTAAATATGAACTATAAAGAAACCAAAGCTGCATTAACGACAGTAACGTATGACAAAGACGCTATTGAGCAGCCAACGGAAAACATTTATGAAGCGATCTCTATCATTGCAAAAAGAGCGACTCAGATCAATACAGATCTTAAGAAAGAGTTGATCGAGAAGTTAGATGAGTTTGCGACTTACAATGACAGTTTAGAAGAAGTATTCGAAAATAAAGAACAGATCGAGGTTTCTAAATTTTACGAAAAACTTCCAAAGCCTACTGCAATTGCAGTTGAAGAATGGTTAGAAGATAGAGTTTATCACAGAACTCCAGAATCAGAATAATGTCCATTCTCAGCGGTAAAAAGATTCTGCTAGGTATTACAGCCGGAATTGCCGCTTATAAAACGGCCAGCTTGGTTCGTTTATTTATAAAATCTGGGGCAGAGGTGCAGGTTGTTATGACTCCTGCCTCAAAAGATTTTATTACTCCACTTACACTTTCTACACTTTCCAAAAATCCAGTTCACTCTACTTTTTACAATAAAGAAGACGAGAATGAGTTGTGGAATAATCATGTAGAATTGGGGCTTTGGGCAGATTATATGATCATTGCACCTGCGACAGCCAATACACTTTCTAAAATGACCAATGGGGTTTGTGATAATCTATTAATGGCCACGTATTTATCGGCGAAGTGCCCGGTTTATTTTGCGCCAGCGATGGATTTAGATATGTATAAGCATCCTTCTTCAACCCAAAGTATGGACAAACTACAAGAGTTTGGAAATATAATGATTCCAGCTACCAGCGGGGAATTGGCCAGCGGTTTGGTAGGACAAGGTAGAATGGCAGAACCTGAAGACATTGTCTCGTTCATTGAAAAAGACGTTCTCGAAAAGCTTCCTTTAAAAGGAAAGAAAGTACTAATTACTGCTGGTCCGACTTATGAGGCCATAGATCCTGTAAGATTCATAGGAAATCATTCTTCAGGAAAAATGGGATTTGCTATTGCTCAGTCTGCAGCCAATCTAGGAGCTGAAGTAATTTTGATTACGGGTCCGAGCAGTGAGACATCATCAAACTCTTTTATTAGAAGAGTGGATGTAACTTCGGCAGAAGAAATGTATGCAGCTTGTCATAAGGAATATGCTACGAGTGATGTAGCCATACTTTCAGCAGCCGTAGCTGATTACAGACCCAAGGATGTAGCTGATAAGAAGATAAAAAAGAAAGATGCTTCTTTAGAGATTCAATTAGAACCTACAAAAGACATACTTGCATCTTTAGGAGAGATCAAAAAAGATCAATTTCTTGTGGGCTTCGCTTTAGAAACAAATAATGAGGTAGAGCATGCTCTTGGAAAGTTAGAGAGAAAGAATTTAGATGCCATTGTGCTTAATTCTTTGAATGATAAGGGCGCTGGATTTGCTACTTCCACGAATAAAATTACCTTTATAGACAAGAATAAAGAAAAAGTTCCGTTTGAATTGAAGTCGAAGACAGAGGTTGCCGACGATATTTTGAACGAAATCTTAAAAAGAATTAATGCGTAGTCTAGGTTTTCTTCTCATTTTATTGTTCTCATTGAATCTGAGTTCTCAGGAGCTAAATTGTTTGGTTACTGTTAATGACGACCAGGTGATTGGATCCAATAAGCAGATATTTAGAACTCTTGAAAAGACGATTTCTGAGTTTGTGAATCAGAAAAAGTGGACGAACAAAAGTGTAAAACCACAAGAGAGAATCAATTGTGCGATGAATATTATCATCACGAAAAGAGATAATAGCTCTTTTGAAGGCACCATTCAGATTCAATCTACAAGACCGGTTTACGGAGCTTCTTATGAAACTCCTGTTTTGAATATAAAAGACAACGACTTTAATTTTCAATACAACGAATTCGATCAGTTTATATATAATCCAACCACTTTTGATAGTAACCTTGTATCGATGATTGCATTTTATGTGTACACGATTCTAGGAATGGACGCAGATACCTTTCAGTTGAATGGAGGTCAGACTTATTATAAAGAGGCAGAAAACGTAGTTCTTCAAGCCCAACAAAGCGGATTGTCTGCATGGTCAAACCAAGTTGGGGTTCAAAATCGATTTCAATTGATCGATAATCTACTTGCATCTAATATGAGGCAGTTTAGAACCATCTTATACAATTATCATAGAAATGGTTTGGATTTTCTTGCCCAGAATAAAGTGAAAGGAAAGCAGACCATGGAGAATAATATTATAGCCATGGACCGCCTTTTTAATAAGGTGATTGGTAACCCAATGATTCGTTTATTCTTTGATGCAAAATCGGACGAGATCGTTAATTTGTATTCAGACGGACCCAATACAAGATCGAAACAGAGAATGTTGGTGGTTGTCAAAAAAATCTCTCCAGTAAACAATAGTAAGTGGCAAAAAATTAATTAATTTTAGTTTTTAGAATTAACTACTATTGCTCGTATCCTTATCCATAAAAAATTACGCTCTTATTGAAGAGTTGTCTATCGATTTTCAATCGGGTTTATCCATTATCACTGGGGAAACTGGTGCTGGAAAGTCAATTTTATTAGGTGCATTAGGGCTGGTATTAGGAAATAGAGCTGATAGTTCTACCCTCAAAGATCCAAGTAAAAAATGCGTAGTTGAAGTTCAATTTGGAATTCAACAATATGGATTAGAGCCTTTCTTTGAAACTCATGATCTAGATTATGAGATGGAGACGATTATTAGAAGAGAGATCCTTCCATCAGGTAAATCTCGAGCTTTTGTAAATGACACCCCAGTTACTTTGAATGTACTGTCAGACTTGAAATCTAAACTGATGGATATTCATTCTCAGCATCAAACCTTGCAACTTTCAGATCAAGGGTTTCAGTTTCAACTATTGGATGTGATTGCTGGAAACCAGAATAAATTGGCTTCCTATAAAAGAGGTTTGAAACAATATCAATCCGAGCAAAAAAAGCTGCAAGAGTTACTTCAGAGCCAGAGAGAAGCCAATCAGCAATACGATTATAACTTGCATTTGTTCAATGAATTTGAAGAAGCAAATTTGGTGAATGGTGAGCAAGAAGAATTGGAAGAGAAGTTAGAAAAGATCAATAATGTAGAAGAGATCAAATCAAATCTTTCAGAAGCTTTACATCTGACCCAGAATGAAGAAATAGGGATTCAAAACCTACTAAATACTCTAGAAAATAGATTATCCAAGATCTCATCATACGCAAAGGAATATGAAGAGCTTTTTAATAGACTCGCAAGTTTAAAGATCGAGTTAGACGATATAGTAGTTGAGGTAGAGAATGCACATGACGACGTTGATTTTAATCCACAAGAAGCGGAAGAATTGAACGATCGATTGAACTTGATCTATAATTTACAAAAGAAGCACTATGTAAGTTCGATTGAAGAACTTTTGACCATCTGGGAGGAACTTTCAGATAAGGTTGCTGTTGTTGAGAATGCAGAGCATTTAATTGAGGAGCAGCAGAATAAAGTAAATGAAATCGCTAATAAATTAGATGATGTTGCCTCTAAGATCTCTTCAGCAAGAGTCTCTGTAATTGAAAAATTAACAAATAAACTTCAATCCATTTTGGCTGATCTAGGAATGATTCAGTCACGTTTTTCAATAGAGGTAATCCCTTCTAGTTCTTACTTCCAAAATGGAAAGGATGAATTGTCCTTTTTATTTTCGGCGAATAAAGGAGGTCAGTTTGGAGAATTGAAGAAGGTAGCATCGGGCGGGGAGCTTTCAAGGATCATGTTAGCGATCAAAAAGGTGTTGTCTGAGAACAGTCAACTACCTACAATTATTTTTGATGAGATCGATACAGGAGTTTCTGGGGAGATCTCCAATAAGATGGCCTCCATTATGGCTCAGATTAGTAAACATATGCAAGTGATTACGATTACTCATTTGCCTCAGATAGCGGGAAAAGGGAATCAGCACTACAAAGTATATAAGCAAGAGAAAGGGGAGACTACCGTGACTGAACTCAAACGACTTAACGATGATGAAAGAATCGTTGAGATTGCAGAAATGTTGAGTGGAAAAGACATTTCAGAAAGTGCCTTGAGTCATGCAAAAGAATTACTCAATTAGAGAATTTGTTAGTGAACAACTAAAAAATTAAACTCTATATTTGTCCCGATAGATCAACTAAAATAATCAGTATGTCTTACAACTTATTAAAAGGAAAGAAAGGGATCATCTTTGGAGCATTAGATGAGAACTCGATCGCGTGGAAAACAGCAGAAAGAGCTCATGAAGAAGGAGCGGAGTTTGTCCTTACCAACGCACCGATCGCCATGAGAATGGGACAAATCAAAGAATTAGCAGAGAAAACAGGTTCGGAGATCATTCCAGCAGATGCAACTTCAATGGAGGACTTAGAGAACTTGGTAGAAAAGTCTATGGAGATCCTAGGAGGAAAGATAGATTTTGTATTGCATTCAATTGGAATGTCTGTAAACGTGAGAAAAGGACGTCATTATACAGACCCTAAATACGATTTTACAACAAAAGGATGGGACGTTTCAGCGGTTTCTTTTCACAAGACCATGAACGTTTTATATAACAAACAAGCCATGAATGAATGGGGAAGTATTGTAGCACTAACTTATATGGCTGCTCAAAGAGTTTTCCCAGATTATAACGATATGGCTGATAATAAGGCGTACTTAGAAAGTATTGCACGTAGTTTTGGTTATTTCTTTGGAAGAGATCATAAGGTTAGAGTGAATACCATCTCTCAATCTCCAACCATGACGACAGCAGGGAGTGGAGTAAAAGGTTTTGACGGATTCTTAGCCTATGCGGAGAAGATGTCGCCACTAGGAAATGCTACAGCATTAGAGTGTGCAGATTATACGATCTCATTGTTTTCAGACCTAACAAAGAAAGTTACACTTCAGAACTTATTCCATGATGGAGGATTCTCGAATATGGGTGTAAGTGATGCTGTAATGGATCGATTTACGGAAGAGTAAAAAAATTAAAAATAGATTAAAACGCCGCGCTTATAGCGCGGCGTTTTTTATTGAGATGTTTTGTACATTTGACAAACAAATTTCACCCTTGAAAACACTGAAGTACACCCTTATTGTTCCTGTTTATAATCGACCTAATGAGATCGATGAATTACTCGAAAGTTTGACACATCAGGATTTTCAAAAAGAATATGAGATCTTAATTGTTGAAGATGGTTCTTCGGAAAGATCTGAGAAGGTTATTGAAAAGTATAAAGATCAGCTATCAATAAGCTATTTCTATAAAGAGAATAGTGGTCCTGGAGATTCTCGAAATTTCGGAATGAAAAAAGCGAAAGGAAATTACTTTATTATTTTAGATTCAGATGTTATCCTCCCTCCCTCATATTTGTCTGCTATCGATGCTTATTTGCAAAAGAATTACTTAGACTGTTTTGGTGGCGCTGATGCGGCGCATGAGAGTTTTAGCAATTTGCAAAAGGCGATTAACTATGTGATGACCTCC
Organism: uncultured Flavobacterium sp.; assembly: GCA_964505885.1. GTDB lineage: Bacteria > Bacteroidota > Bacteroidia > Flavobacteriales > Flavobacteriaceae > Polaribacter. The sequence continues at coordinate 7,662 of CAZDKB010000067.1, read as the reverse complement.
TTTTTGACAACAGGTGGAATCAGAGGAAGCAAGAATAGTATCCAGAAATTTGAGCCTCGTAGTTTTAATATGGGAATCTCTAAAGAAGCTTTTGAGGCTACTCAAGGGTTTTCAAGAGTTCATCCAGGAGAAGATCCAGATCTTTCTCAAAGGATCCTTAAAGCTGGTTTTACAACAGGTTTTTTGCCAGGAGCTGAGGTATTTCATAAAAGAAGAATCTCCTGGAAGAAATTCTATATTCAAGTGAAGAAGTTTGGAACAGCTAGACCCTTCCTGAGCAAATGGCACCCATCAACAGAAAAGATAACCTTTTGGTTTCCTACACTCTTTGTTTTCTTTGTGATTGCTTCGATTATTTGCTCTTTTTTAGTTCACCAATATTCAATATTTCCCTTAGTGGCTTATATTGGAATCATCTTTTTAGATTCTACCTTGAAGAATAAGAATCTTATCGTTGGACTTTATACCATCTTTGCTCTTTTTGTCCAATTCTTTGGATATGGATTGGCCTTTTTAAGATCTACTTTTTACATTAAGTTTTTAGGTAGAGACCCAGAATCACAGTTTCCAAAAATGTTCTTCAAAGTTTAAAGTTTCCCTAAAATACCCTGAATTTCAAAGAAAGCCATTACTTTTGTCCTCAGCCAAAATCTACCTATGAAGAAAATATTAGTTACTGGAGGAGCAGGATTTATCGGGTCACATTTATGTGAGCGACTCCTTAATGACGGAAATGAAGTAATTTGTCTAGACAATTACTTCACTGGGAGTAAAAAGAACATTCTTCATTTATTAGACAACCCCTTCTTCGAGTTGGTGAGACATGATATTACAGAACCCTATTATGCCGAGGTAGATGAGATCTTTAATTTAGCATGTCCAGCCTCTCCAATACATTATCAGCATGATCCTATCAAAACGATCAATACTTCTGTTGTAGGGGCAACCAATATGCTTGGATTGGCAAAACGTGTGAATGCGAAGATCTTGCAAGCTTCAACAAGTGAGGTTTATGGCGACCCTACTGTTCACCCACAACCTGAATCTTATTGGGGTAATGTGAATCCAATTGGTCCAAGATCTTGTTATGATGAAGGTAAACGTTGTGCGGAATCTTTATTTATAAATTATCATAATCAGAGGAATGTACGAATTAAGATCATCAGGATATTTAATACGTACGGAACTCGAATGAATGCGAATGATGGTAGAGTGATCTCGAATTTTATTGTTCAAGCTCTGAAAGGAGAGGATATCACTATTTACGGTACTGGAGAGCAAACAAGAAGTTTTCAATATGTCGATGATCTGGTAGAAGCAATGATCAGGATGATGAACACCGATGAGAAGATTACAGGTCCTATTAATATTGGAAATCCTGCGGAATTTTCAATGCTTCAATTGGCAGAGAAAGTACTAGAGATTACTGGGTCAAAATCAAAGATTATTTTTAAGCCTCTTCCTCAGGACGATCCAATGCAGAGACGTCCGGATATTTCTTTGGCAAAAAAGACCTTAGACAATTGGGAGCCAAAGATCGATATTGATGAGGGCTTAAGAAAAGTTGTGGCTTACTTTGAGTCGGTTTTATAAGCCGCTTTTTTCTTGGTATCAATAGCCAAGACATCGTTTAGTGTACGAATCGTAATTTCTGGTTTTTCTGAGTTTTCAGTAAGGTAACGAACAACCCTTTTTTCATTCGGAAGTAGGTCGAAGAAATTATCACTGAATTTACCATTCGTATTTGAGGATAAGAACACATCTTTCTGAAGTGTTTTAGATTGAAGCATTATATCATATCCTTTTTCCGCTTTCTCAATAGACAGGATAGAAACGTTTTGATCTGTAAGTTTTAATTCTTTGGGCCTCACGAAATAACTATGATCTTCCTCTTCTTTGAATTTTGTAACCAATACGACTTCTTCTAAGTTGATGATCATTTCCTCCAGTGAAAACTCATAAACAACAGAACTAGAGTTTTCCAAAACAGTAACTTCTTCTTCATATGACCATAATTCATTCCCATTGAAGTCCTGTATTTTCACAAATAATACATCATTGTAAGAGCTTAAATCGTCGTTAATTATGTGAATACTTACCTTATCTTCTTTGATAACAGGAGAGATCAGTAAATTCTTAAAAGAGGCTTTTGCTTTATGTTGTAAGGCCTTCCAGTTGCCAAAATGATCTATACTTGACCATGAGATCACCGGCCAACAATCGTTGAGCTGCCAATAAAGGGTTCCCATATTATAGGGTTTTGCCCGACGATGTGCTTCTATTCCCATGGTGATTCCTTTGGCTTGGGTAAGCTGACTCAAATACACATAATCCAAATCAGAATAAGCTTCCGGATAATCTCTATTCATATATATTTCTATCAACTGAAAGCCTCTTGAATGTTTTTGATGAGATTTTATAGCATCAGAATCTATGTCTAATTTGTCAGTTTGATTGATGTAGTTGATGACTTCTACACTTGGAAAGGACTGAAAACCAAACTCACTCATAAATCTTGGAACGTTATTTTCAAAGTGTTCAAACGGATATCCGTCATGCCATACCCACCAATCATGGGCATCTCCTTCAGTTTTGTATTTCGGATTTCCTCTCCCGTATTTAGGAGAGCTCTCCCAGTAATTTACATCTGTCAAATGATCTACTGTGTAGGGTAAAATGCTATCAAAGACTTTTTGATAATTGCTCCAAATCTCCTTTTTCTGATCTTCTGTTTTGCCATCTTGCCAACCCCATCGATGCCATCCTTCAGAATTCTCGTTGTTCCCTGCCCATAAGGCAATACTTGGATGATTTTTGAGTCTTATAACTTGATCAAAAGCCTCTTGCTGAACATTATCTAGAAAATCTTCATCACCCGGATACATGGCGCAAGCAAACATAAAATCTTGCCAAACCAGAATGCCTTTTTCATCACATAGGTCATAAAAAATGTCATTTTCATAGATTCCGCCGCCCCAAACTCTGAGCATATTCATATTTGAGTCTACCACATCCGAGAGTAAGGTTTCATAATGTTCGTCAGAAACTTTATTCTGAAAACTGTTCTGAGGAATATAATTGGCTCCCTTCATATAAACTGGAACATCGTTTACTTTAAAATAAAATGATTGCCCAATTGAATCGGGTTGCGCAAACAATTGAACGGTTCTTATACCATGTTTGATAGCCCTCTCATCTAATATTGTCTTTCCATCCAAGATTTCTACGTTAAATTCATAAAGATGAGGCGTCCCTAAATTATGAGGCCACCAAAGTTTCGGATTGTCAATGGAGATAGGTAAGGTGTAGTCATAAGTTCCTTTCTCCAGAACTAATGTTTGTCGAAAACTAAAGGTCTCGGTTTTTGCGGATAGAGTTACTTCTTTCCGAATATCACTGCTAATACTGAGTTCAACAAATAGATCAGCGTCTGTTTCTGTGATCATTCCTTGAGCGATAAAAACATCTTCAAGGACAACATCATTCCATGACTTGAGTGTCACGTCTTTCCATATTCCGGTTGTATTTAATTTAGGTCCCCAATCCCAACCATACTGAAATTGCGCTTTTCTGGTAAAGACCCTGTTGCCTTCAGGTAGTTCATAGTCTAGTTTCTTCTTTTCTTTTTCTTCAAAGGCTTTATTGTGAGTGAAGTCGATTCTTAATTGATTCTTCTCTTTTATATATTTTTCAACACTTGCCTTATAGGTCCTAAAAGCGTTATTTGCGGTTAAGATCAAGGAATCATTTAAATAAACTTTGGCATATGTATCTAAACCTACAAAACTTAACTGATGGTGCTTTTTCTTTAATTCTTCAGGAGTTACTATAAAGTTTGTTTTGTAAGACCAGTTCTTATCAGAAACCCATTGAACTTTATCTTCGTTTTGTAGAATAAATGGGTCTGGAATCAGTTGATGATTCATTAGGTCTGTAAACACATTTCCAGGAACGTCCGCTTTTCTCCATATTGTATCACTATCTTCTTTAAAGGACCAATTGATATCCAACTTTTGGATGTTAGGACTTAATCGACTGGAATTACAGCTCATCACTGACAAGACAAAGAATAAAGAGTTTTTTAATCATTAAGTTGGGATATGATGTTCTTAATAGTATCAATATCTGAATGTGCGATCTGAGTTTCTTCAAAGTGCTTAAGGCTATTCATGGATATTTTAGGAATCTCAATGGTTTGTTTACTCTTTGTTGCAGAAAAATGAATTTCTTCAAAACCCGCTTCTTTGAAAAGTTGAACATTATCAGCATTGATGCCTCCACCAGGCATAATCTTTATATTCGTTAGTTTAAGGAATTCTTTTAATAGTTCAATACCATTATCGGCAGATTCTTCCTGACCTGATGTTAATACTCTTTCTACTCCAATTTTTTCTAGTGCCAATAAACTTTCTTTTGGATTTATAACCCAATCAAAGGCCCGATGAAATGTAAAACTCATGGTTTGTGAAAGCTGAATCAATTCTTGAGTTCTTTCAAGATCTTCAGACATATCATAATTGAGAATTCCAGAAACGATACCTGCACAGTCCATTTCTTTACACATTTCAATATTCTCTTTCATTATCTGAAACTCATCATCAGAATATGCGAAATCTCCACCTCGAGGTCTTATCAATACATGCACAGGAATTGAAATTTCGTTCATGACTTTTTTTAGCAAACCATAAGAAGGAGTAATGCCTCCTACTGCCAACTCTGAACACAATTCTATTCGATGAGCTCCAGATTTTTCTGCATTTAACGCAGATTCATATGAGTTTGCACAGATCTCTACTAACATCTTATCTGATTATAATTTCATCTATAAAGGTCCAAGCCTTGTTTCCTGCTCCTTGTTTTCCTTCAGGGATCAGACCGTAGTTTGGTATGATCATCTTGATTTCTTTTACCTGAAAACCCTTTTCTTTGATAGGTTGCTCATTAAAATCATAACTGTAATCAATTAAAAGACGATTGTTCTCAGTAATTTTGTCATTGAAAGACAAAGTATACTTTCTTTCTCCCAATCTTTCATTACCTATTATAACTTCAAACTTAATGTCATTCGGAGCATAGATCCATTGTCCGTTGCCATTATAAAATCTGGTCGATATCATTTCCACATCAATCGGTTGATCAAACTCAAGAGTAATTTCGATGTCTTCACCCCAAAACCCTAACCATTCTTTGTCTCCAAATCTAGTATTACTTCCTGAGATTCCATTGATTAAGGCTTGTTTGCCTCCAGCATTATAGGAAGGATGAGGTTTTTTGTCAATATTGATATTTGCCCCAACTGCCTTATGAAGATCGATGTTTTGTTCGAAGGTCTGACCTAGTTCTTTGTTTCCGCTCTTGACAACAGCACGAATGGTCATAGATTTATTTACTTCAATAGGACTTTCATATTTTATGTTGGGTTCATTTTCATTCACTGAATAATAAACAGGATAAGAATCGGAAACGGTATTGAGTTCATAGGTTAATTTTCCGTTTGTATTTCTAAGATCGCCTTTGACTTCATAAATATGATTCGCATAATTGATGCCCCAGTTGTCCATTCTTTTTTGATAGAACTCTAATCGTTTGATAAAATCTTTATAATCTTTCTTATCAGTTTCGGACCAGACAACTTCGCTTAATGCCATCATACGTGGGAATGCCATATATTCTACTTGTTCTGAAGTAGGCATGTATTCTGTCCATACATTTCCCTGTGCACCCAGAACGTACTGAGATTCTTCTACAGTCAATTCTTTTGGAACAGGCTCAAAGGAATATACCTTTTCTAAAGGGAGAAAACCACCAATGGCCAGGGGTTCATCATCAGAATCAGATTGATAGTAATCGAAATAACAATGAGAAGTAGGAGTGAGTACAACATCATGTCCTTCTTTCGCCGCTTGAACGGCACCACTGGTTCCTCTCCATGACATTACAGTTGCATTTGGTGCCAAACCACCTTCTAAGATCTCATCCCAACCGATGATCTGTTTTCCTTTTGAATTGATGTATTTTTCCATTCTTTGGATGAAATAGGATTGCAAACCATGTTCATCTTTGAGTCCTTTCTCTTTGATTAATTTCTGGCAATGGCTGCAGTTCTTCCATCTAGTTTTTGGAGCTTCATCTCCACCAATATGAATGTATTTTCCAGGAAATAATTCCACCACTTCATCAATGACGTCTTCTAAGAATTTGAAAGTAGTTTCTGTCGGACAGTATACCTCTTCAAAAACTCCCCATTTGGTTGCAACTTCTACATTTTCGCCAGTACAGCCAAGTTCTGGATAAGCAGCTATAGCCGCTTGTGAATGTCCAGGCATTTCAATCTCTGGAATAACAGTAATCTGTCTTTCATTAGCATAAGCAACGATCTCTTTGATCTGCTCTTGAGTATAGAAACCACCGTAAGGTTTACCATCAAATTTATGAGGCTGATCACTGTAATGTCCGATCAAAGTTTCTTTTCTGAATGCAGCGATTTCTTGCAGTTTTGGATATTTCTTGATCTCGATTCTCCAGCCTTGGTCCTCTGTTAAATGCCAATGGAAAGTATTGAGTTTTAACCTCGCCATCATATCGATATACTTCTTAATAAAGTCGACAGAATACATATGACGTCCTACATCTAAATGCATTCCTCGATACTTAAACCTTGGTGCATCTTTAATTTTTACAGCTGGAATATAAATGTCTCTTGAGCGGTCTGGGGTGACAGGCAACATTTGAAGTAGACTTTGGATTCCGTAGAATGCACCTTTATTTGAACTTGCTAAAATCTCAATCTTGTTGCTTGAAACCTCTAATTCATATCCTTCATTAGATTCAATATTTGAATCGTATCTAAGAACGATATCACCTTCATTTTCAGGTTTTGGATTGATTCCAAGTTCATCAATCATGAAACCGATTAAATAACTCGCTGATTCAGATAGTTCTTTATCGTATACAATCCTAACTTCTTTATTCAGAAGGAAAGATCCATTGTTTTTAATGAGTTCTATAGGCCGAGGAATAATTGCGATTTCTTCAACTTGTATAGGTTTAGAATCACATTGAATTATAAGAAAGGCAATAAGGAGAATCAGATAATGTGGATAACGCATTTTTAGTATCTTCGGTTCATAAAAATAAACAACTCAAATCAATGAAGAACATTTCTTGGCTTCTAATTGTATCAGTAATTTTCATTTTCTCTTGTACAACCAAAGAAATTCCTTCCGAAGCAATAAAAGACAAATCCCTAATTTCATACGTAAATCCCTTTATTGGAACAGGTGGACATGGACATACATATCCAGGAGCTACCATGCCATTTGGTATGATGCAACTGAGTCCGGATACTCGATTAGACGGCTGGGACGGATGCTCTGGATATCATTATTCTGACGAGCATATCTACGGATTTTCACACACGCATTTAAGTGGGACAGGGGTGTCGGATTATGGAGATATTTTACTCATGCCAACGAATGATATTATCTTTAATAATGGAGCTGACGAAAAACCTGGATATAAATCGCATTTTTCTCATGAGAATGAAACTGCTGAACCTGGATTTTACCGAGTACATCTAGATGACACCAATATAGATGTAGAACTAACCGTTTCTGAACGAAGCGGAATACATCGCTATAAATTTCCTGATGTAAAGGATCA
>CAZDKB010000066.1:0-14474 GCA_964505885.1 uncultured Flavobacterium sp. | reverse complement strand
TGATCTCCGTAGACCCTTCAAAAAGAAAAACAGGAGGAGCTTTATTAGGAGATAGAATCAGAATGAACGCAATTAATAACTCAAGAGTTTATATGCGTTCTTTAGCGACTCGCCAATCCAATCTTGCTCTGTCGAAATATGTAAACGAAGCTGTTGAAGTTTTAAAAGCAGCAGAGTTTGATCTGATCATCTTAGAAACTTCAGGAATTGGTCAATCCGATACTGAGATTATAGAACATTCGGATACTTCATTATATGTAATGACGCCAGAATTTGGTGCAGCGACTCAGTTAGAGAAGATAGACATGCTAGATTTCGCGGATCTTGTCGCTATCAACAAGTTTGATAAAAGAGGTGCATTAGATGCCTTGCGTGATGTCAAAAAACAATACATGCGCAATAATAATCTATGGCATGTACATATGGATGATATGCCTGTGTTTGGAACCATTGCTTCTCAATTCAATGACCCTGGAATGAACTCGTTGTACAAAGCGATCATGGATAAGTTGGTTGAGAAAACAGGTGCAGAACTCAAGTCATCTTTTGAGATCACAAAAGAGATGTCTGAAAAGATCTATGTAATTCCGCCTGCAAGAACTCGTTATTTATCTGAGATTGCAGAGAATAACAGAGCCTATGATAAGAAAGCAGATGAGCAGGTAAAAGTGGCTCAGAAGTTATACGGAATCTATAAAACCATCGAATCTATTATTGATGCACAACCTGAATTAACCAAGACGGGTATTAACGATGAGATCCTGAACTCTGCCTCAACTGATGACGCAGACTTTATCAAGTTATTGCTAGCTCAGTTCGATAAGGTGAAAATGAATCTCGACCCTTACAATTGGGAGATCATCTTGCATTGGCAAGAAAAGGTTGAGAAGTATAAAAACCCTATTTATTCATTTAAGGTAAGAGATAAGGAGATAAAGATTGAGACTCATACAAAGTCGCTCTCTCATACCGATATTCCTAAAGTAGCATTACCAAAATATGAAGCCTGGGGAGATCTTTTAAAATGGAATTTACAAGAGAATGTTCCTGGTGAATTCCCTTATACTTCTGGATTGTACCCCTTCAAAAGAACGGGTGAAGATCCAACCAGAATGTTCGCTGGAGAAGGCGGTCCAGAACGAACCAATAGACGATTCCATTACGTAAGTTTAGGAATGCCTGCCAAACGCCTTTCAACGGCTTTTGATAGTGTTACCCTTTACGGAAATGATCCAGGTCATAGACCAGATATATATGGTAAGATTGGTAATGCAGGAGTTTCCATTTGCTGCCTGGATGATGCTAAAAAACTATACTCAGGATTTGATCTAAGTCATGCAATGACCTCTGTGAGTATGACCATTAACGGTCCGGCTCCAATGTTGTTAGGGTTCTTTATGAATGCTGCTATCGATCAAAATTGTGAGAAATACATCAGAGAAAATAAACTTGAAAAGAAGGTTGAAGCCAAACTAAAAGAATTGTATGATGATAAAGGTTTGGAAAGACCTGCTTATCAAGGAGATCTTCCAGAAGGAAATGACGGGTTAGGATTGCTTCTTTTAGGAGTCACCGGAGATCAAGTTCTGGAAGCTGATGTTTATGATAAGATCAAAGCAGAGACTTTAGCTCAAGTAAGAGGTACAGTTCAAGCTGACATCTTAAAAGAAGATCAAGCGCAAAACACTTGTATATTCTCAACAGAATTTGCTTTGCGATTAATGGGAGATGTTCAAGAGTATTTTATTGAGAAACAAGTAAGAAATTTCTATTCGGTTTCTATTTCTGGATACCATATTGCGGAAGCAGGAGCGAATCCAATTACACAATTGGCATTAACCTTAGCCAACGGATTCACTTATGTTGAATATTATTTATCAAGAGGAATGGATATCAATAAGTTCGGACCGAACTTATCTTTCTTCTTCTCGAACGGAATCGATCCTGAATATGCAGTTATCGGACGGGTGGCACGTAAGATCTGGTCGAAAGCATTGAAACATAAATACAATGCAAATCCGAGAGCTCAAATGTTGAAGTATCATATTCAAACATCCGGACGTTCATTACATGCTCAAGAGATTGATTTTAATGATATCCGAACTACACTTCAAGCATTATATGCTATATACGACAATTGTAACTCATTGCATACAAATGCCTATGATGAGGCCATTACGACTCCGACTGAGGAATCTGTAAGAAGAGCAATGGCCATTCAGTTGATCATTAATAAAGAACTAGGATTAGCTAAGAATGAAAACCCAATCCAAGGATCTTTTATCATTGAAGAATTAACTGACTTGGTTGAGGAAGCTGTATTGACTGAATTCGACAGAATTACAGAAAGAGGTGGTGTTTTAGGGGCCATGGAAACCATGTATCAGCGTTCTAAGATCCAAGAGGAGAGTTTGTATTATGAAACACTTAAACATACAGGTGAATTCCCAATTATCGGAGTAAATACTTTCTTAAGCTCAAAAGGATCACCAACAGTTATTCCGATGGAAGTGATCAGAGCCACAGAAGATGAGAAACAATTCCAAATAAAGACAAAAGAGAATCTGAACGAGGCCAATAAGGAAAAAGTGGCGACTCAATTAGAAATTATTCAAGAAGCTGCGATCCAAAATGAAAATCTATTTGAGAAGTTGATGGAAGCGACGAAGGTATGCTCATTAGGACAAATTACATCAGCCTTATTTGAAGTTGGCGGACAGTATAGAAGGAATATGTAAGCAGAGAACCGATTTTCAATAGAAAATCACGTGAATCGCTTATCCTGAGCGAAGCCGAAGGATCAATTCGAGAACCATTTTTAACAAGAAAGAACATATATGAATACAAGAACGCCGCTAAAAGCGGCGTTTTTTATTTAGAAACTCGATATAAATAAACTTGCCTTATTGCTCCTTTTGCATCTTTAAATTCGTGTTTTTCTTCTTCCTTCCAGGCTGGAATATCAAAATCATGAGTGACAATTCTGGCTCCGGGCTTTAATTCATTCTCTAACTTTAAGGAAAGTTCACCAAGACTAAATCGGGTAAGATACAGGATAATTGCATCGGCATTAGAGACATCAGCTTCTTTAAAATTGGAAGTAATGATCTCTATTTGATCTTGAAGATCATTATCGGAAATATTCTTTAAGGCATCGTTCACAGCTTCAGGAAGCAACTCATATCCAATACCTTTTATTTTCTTTATCTTTGCTGCCTCTATCAAAACCTGAGCGTTTCCACAACCGAGGTCGATAAGCTGCTCATCTTCCTTTAGGTCGAGTAAATTCAATTTAAAACGTACAAGTTCATCAGTAGTTAATACATAAGGCTCGGAAAGATGCATTATTATGTGTTTTTTAATTCAGACCTAAAATAGAAAATTTACTTGGTAGCAGAAATGGTAAAATAACCAAAATCTGAAAGACAGAGACCACTTAATAAGGCGTATAGAGAACCTTTTACATTGTCAATACTCTCCTTTCCAAGCACCTTATTTCGAAAAGCTTTTTTAAATAAGAATTTCAAAGTAACAAAGGGCACATGAAGAACTGAAGGAGCCACTCTATACCAGATGTTCTTAATCTCAATTTTCTTAAACCCGATCTTTTTTAAGTCCTGTTCCACTTCTTTTATATTTCCTAAATGTTCCAAGCTCCAAGTTTCACATAAGCCATGATGTACTTTTTTAGAAAATGGATTCATTTTGTCCAGCTCTCTTTTTATAAAAGCATCTGAAATGACCAATTTGGCATTAGGTTTTAGAATTCTGTATGCCTCTTCTAAGGTTTCATAAGAACATCCAGAATGGCAAAAACTTTCTACAGCCAATGCACCATCTAGAGAGTTGTCGTTAAACCCAGTATTTCTGTAATCTTTTTTTAAAAGAACAGCTCTATTTGAACCAACAAACTGATTTCCGAATTCAACTTGAAAATCAGATATCGTACATCCGGTCATTGCTAACTTCGGATATTTATTGACTCCGTACTTTATGGTAGCTCCTACTCCACAACCTAGATCCGCCACATGAGCTTTTTTGTTTTCAATATTCAAAAGCGAATACAAATGATCGTTCATTTTATTCAGCATCAGATCTCTTTTAAAAATGCAGGTTTTAAAGGGAACGAAATACCCAAAATGCATATTCATGTCTTTACTCCAGAATGTGTAATCTTCTGTTGCTTTATTGTAAAAATCAATGATATTTTCTTTAACTGATTTTTCTTCTTTGATTTGTCCGACAATAGTGATTGAGTTTTTCATAACATTAATTGGCTTCGGTTAAACTAAGGACGTTTCTTCTTCTGGTACGAATTGATTCTAAGATATAGGTGAAATAGCCAGCAATGATCATTGGAACAATAGCGATCTTTAACCAAATCAAATCATTATTCTTAAAGCCTGGGATAAACCATAGCAATACATATATTCCAACCACTAAAGCATAAGTCCCTAGTTTTCTTCGACTTGTTTCAGTGAGTTTTAACCAATTCATGGCTAAGAACATGGCAATCAACACTTGGTAAATTCCCAATAATACTTGAGCATAGAGTCCAAAAACGATCGTTACATAAAGTAAAGCTGTCAATCCCATAAAAACTCTATTGATGTAGATTAAAATATTTATATTTCTCATAGTTTCAGAAATTTTTGAAAGTTTATATTTAAATTTTTTTATTTCTTGATGATCTTTGTAAAATTAGAAAGCAACCAATGCTCATCAGCCTTAATGGCGTTTTCTAATATACCATTAACTTTATTAGTAACATTCGATAAATCTTTTAATACTTTTTTGAACTCCTCTCCTTCTTCACTATTGTCATCAACTTGCTGAAGTTCATCCAAGGTTTTTAACACGGGTTCTATCTCTCTTTTCTTCCTTTCTTTCGTAATTTGTTTGAATAATTCCCAAACATCTTTTTCTGCAACAAAGAACTCTTTTCTTTCTCCAACAATATATTCCTTCTGAACAATACCCCAGTCTATTAATGCTCTCACGTTCATGTTTACATTACCCCTTGAGATCTTTAACTCATTCATAATATCCTCTGTAGACAAAGGTTCATTAGATACAAGCAACAATGCATGAACTTGTGCCATGGTTTTGTTGATCCCCCAACTGGTAGCTAAACTTCCCCAGGTTTGTATGTATTTTAATTTCGCTTGCTCTAAATTCATATTCAAATATACAAACTATTTTTCAAACTTTCAATAATTATTGAAAATAAAATAATTCATTTGATTTGCATCTTTTCACTACCTTTTCTGTCTATTAGGTAGAAAAACTTAATATCATGAAAAACTTTAAAAATGAATGCTCTTGTAACTGCAAAGAATGCAGTAATGGAGAATGTGTTTCTTGCTCTTGCGAAAATTGTACTTGTACCAATTGTAACTGTTGTTAATCTTAATCTATGACAACTCAAGAAGTTTGGAATAAATATTCTAATGACCTTAGTTCTTTCATCTTATCAAAGGTGAAAGACAAGGTTGTTGCGGATGACATTTTACAAGATTCATTTATAAAGATCCATACGAAACTTCACTCCTTAAGAGATCTAAACAAACTAAAACCATGGATTTTTTCTATTACTAGACATTCTATCATTGATCACTTCAAAGCTTCTCATCAGAGCGAAAACATTTCAGAAATTGAATCTGAATCCGAACCTTCTCATGATGAACATACCGAAAAAGATTGTCTCAGAGGTATCCTATCTGGATTACCTAAGAAGTACAGAGATCCTATTTTTCTTTCAGATATCAAGGGAATGAAACAGAGTGAAATTGCTAATCAATTAAAACTTCCATTACCTACAGTAAAATCCCAAATTCAACGTGCAAGGAAAATGATTGCTCAAGGATTCAAAGACTGCTGCGGGTTTGTTGAAAATGAACAAGGACACCTTGTTGGAGAGATCCAAGATAAGGATGATTGCAAGGTTTGTCAGCATTCCTAAAATCTCACAAAATATTAACATAGTTTAACTAGGTTCTACCCTAAATTTGGCGGCTCAAACATGTAACAATTGTCATAAGACTTCGTCTTATGACAAACTAAAACAGAACCATCTCATGAGAAAACTATTATTAGGATTGGTTGTTCTAACCTTCCTAGCAAGCTGTTCTTCTTCTAAAACAGCAGTACAAGAAAAACAAACCATACAAGTTGCGATGAACTTAAACGAGGTCGTTGATGATAAAATACAAGTAGAGATCAACCCTCAAAAAATCAAAGAAACCTCTGTAATCTATAGAATTCCGGCTATCGTACCTGGAACCTACGTAATCTCTGATTACGGAAAATTTGTTTCCGATTTCAAAGCCTACGACTATAAAGGAAATGAAATGACGGTTGAACAACTCGACACAAACTCTTGGAAAGTAGACAATGCAAAACAATTAGATAAGGTTACTTATTGGGTGGATGATACTTTCGACTCTAAGAAAAAGCATAAGATCTATGTAATGTCTGGAACTAATATTGAAGAGGGCAAAAACTTCTTTTTAAATCTACCAGGTTTCATTGGATACTTCGATAATAAAAAGGAATATCCATATGAGATTAGTGTTTCTCATCCAACAGATCTATTCGAAACTTCTTCTCTGAAGAAAAAGACAACAACCGTAACAGATAATTCTCTTGACATTTTTGTTGCTTCTCGTTATGATGAGATCTCAGACAATCCTATCATGTATGCTCCAGACAACAGCATTAGCTTTAATATGAATGGTGTAGATGTTACACTTGCAGTTTACTCTCCAAACGGGATTCATAAGGCAACAGACATGGAAGAAGATCTGAAGAAAATGGTGCAAGCTCAAACCAATTTCCTAGAAGGTTTTCAAACCACTGATGAATACAATATTTTATTATACTTATTTGATCCAAAGGTATATCCTTGGAGTAGCTTTGGTGCTCTAGAGCATTTATCTTCAACTACGGTTGTATATCCGGAAAATTATTCAAAAGCTCAGCTTGCAAACGGAATGATCAACGGAACTGTTTCTCATGAATTCTTCCACATTGTGAGTCCGCTTTCGGTGCATTCTGAAGAGATCCATTCTTTCAACTTTAACGAACCAAATATGTCTATGCACTTATGGATGTATGAAGGAACCACAGAATATTTTGCAAATCTTTTCCAGGTAAACCAAGGACTGATCAACGAACAACAATTTATCAATGCAATGCAGTCGAAGATCGCTACTTCAATGAGTTTTGATGATTCAATGTCTTTTACTGAAATGAGTAAGAACATACTTGAAGACAAGTATGCTGCTAACTATAGTAATGTGTATATGAAAGGGGCCTTGATCGGAATGTGTATTGACATTATTCTTAGAGAAGAGTCTAAGGGTGAATACGGGATCAGAGACCTTATGCTTGATCTTTCTAAAAAGTACGGATCGAAAAGACCATTTCAAGATGAAGAGATCATTTCAGAGATCGTAAAAATGACTTATCCATCTGTAGGCGATTTCTTTGAGAAACATGTTGTTGGTGGTACTCCGATAGACTATAACGCTTTCTTCGATAAGGTTGGAGTGTCTGAAGAAGTAAAAACGGTGGACACTAGCTATTTCTTAGATGGGAATCATCAACCATTCTTAACGGTAAATGACAAACGTGAGATCGTTTTTATTAAAAGAATGAATACTGGTTTAAAATCTCTAGGCGTTCAAGCTGGAGATATTGCAAAAACAGTTAACGGAGACAACTTTACTTTAGACAGTGCAAGAAATATCATTGGGAAATCAATGCAATGGAAAGCGGGTGATACCATTAAAATGGAAGTTGTTAGAGATGGTAAAACCATTACTTTGGAAGGAAATTACATAAAACCTACTGCGGAATCTCGAAGTTTAAAAGTAAAGGACCTATCTGCTGATAGTCCGAAACTAAAACTGAGAAATTCTTGGTTAAAAGGATAAATAAAAAAAGCGACTCTCTCGAGTCGCTTTTTTTATTCTTTCATTCCTGGTTGAACTAGCTTCCATTTCTTTTCAGCCTTTTCTTTATCAACCATTTTCTTTACATCAGAAAGTAATCTTTTAGCATCGTAAATGATCCCGTCTTTTATGGTATACTTCACTCCTCCTACTCGAACAACCTCATTATCTTCGGTTAACTTAATCGCTCCAGTTCCATAAAGAACCTTTAAGTTTTCTAAGGGATTTTCTTCGACAATGACAAAATCGGCTAGTTTCCCAATCTGTACAGATCCGATCTTATCATCCCATCCCAAAGCTTCTGCCCCATTTAAGGTTGCAGAACGAATGATTTCTAAAGGATGGAATCCTGCTTCACGTAATAATTCCAATTCTCGGATATAGGCAAATCCGTATAACTGATAGATAAATCCAGAATCGGATCCTGTGGTCACTCTACCTCCACGATTTTTATATTCGTTAATGAAGGTCATCCATAACTGGTAGTTCTTTTTCCAAGCCACTTCTTGTTCGGTTCCCCAATAGTGCCAATAGGATCCATGCGAAACCTTACTTGGCTCATAAAACTTCCAGAGTGATGGCAAGGTATAGTCCTCATGCCATTCTGCTCTTCTTGCTCTTTGCAAATCGCGACTCGCTTCATAGATATTCAAGGTTGGGTCTATGGTAAAATCCAATTCAATCAGTTCATTCATCACCTTATTCCAATGATCGGAATAAGGCTTGGCAGCCTGTTGCCATAATTTTCCAGCTTCCTCAAATCTATGTTGCTCGTTCTGGTAGTTATAATCTAATGGGTAATTCTGTACAGTTCTATCTTCAAACAAAGCTTCTGGGAGTCCGTACCAATGCTCCATGGATGTTAATCCGGCTCTTGCAGAGTGTAACACATTCCAACGAGCTACACTTACTTGAGCATGATGACAAGCGGATCCTAACCCTAACTTTTTGTTCTCCTGCAACGCGGCAGTCATAATCTCTGGCTCCGCTCCAAAGAACTTGATTCCATCGGAACCTTTTTTAGCATTATCTCTTACCCACTCTCTAGCTTCTTCCGGAGTGCTAATTGGTTTCTTGGCTCCGCTACCAAATCCTACGTAATCAAAAATTCTGGGTGCTACAATCTTATTGGCTTCGCTTTGCTTTTTAAGTTTCTTTGCAGGTATTCCACTCGGTTGACGCACCGTTGTAATTCCATGTGCCATCCACAACTTAAATACATATTCAGGGGTTGCTCCTTGAGAAGTTCCTCCAATATGTCCGTGCATATCTACGAATCCAGGAAGGAGGTACATGCCTGTTGCGTCCAATTCTCTTCCTCCTCTTTTTAATTTAGGTCTTGCGCTTTCTTTGATCTCAACTCCGGGATATCCTACTACCCTTATTTGAACAATCTTATTTCCTTCTACCACAATATCCACAGGACCACGAGGGGGACCGCCATCACCATTGATCAGCGTAACTCCTCGAATGATCAACTGATCATGAGGTCCGTCACCCATATAATTATGTTGAGAGAATCCTTGACTTAGCCATAGCAATGCACAAAAAAGAATGATTTTTTTCATAATAAAGATTAGTTAGGAACAGAAATTAGATTACCAAAGAAGATCGCATTCAAGAACAGTTTATTTGTTCCGTACCAAGCTCCTCTAAAGTTTGGATTATCCGCAAACATGACCACTCTACCTCCTCCAATTCTACTTACAATCAAAGAAGCAGAAGGCTTCAAATAGGTATCTAAATTGGTATTGGAAACGAATCCATCAATATGCGGATTCTTAGTGTATTTGGCTACTGTTGAATATGCATTTTTACTAGGTTGTAAAAAGACTCTATTGTTTTTATATACTGGAAGTTTTGAAGTTCTATATCCAAAACCTAAAGGGTGAGTAAGGTCCAGATCTACCTCAAAAATAGCACCTCCTAAACGCTCTCGTCCAATATGCTCTGAAGCATCAACATATGGTAAACGTTCTACCGATTCCTCCTTTTTGTCTTTTGATTTCGGTTTTTTGGTAAGACTTTCTTTTACCACCTTTTTATTAATCGCCCATTGGGAAGCTCTGGCGACTGTGATCAAAGTATTCCCTTTACTTACCCAGTCTTTTATCTTCTTTACTTGAGCTGAATCTAATTCCGAATAACTTCCAGAAACCATAATCAATGTATTATACTCATCGAGAGAGGCTCTTCTAAAGTTTCTCAAAGGAAGTTTTGTAATTGGCATATGCACTCTCGTGTCTAATAAATGCCATACTTCTCCCGCTTCATATGAGGACACTCCTCCTTCTGTTAACATGGCTACCTTAGGGGTTTGGATCTTGCGCACATTTCTACTTCCTAGATCTATTCCCTTTGTGCTAAAACCAGTTTTAGTTGAATACACAGGAACATTAAATGTTTTCTGAGCCTCACTAATAATCTCGAAGGTCTCCGCTGAGTTCTTTGACTGAAGGCTGACTGGCACTACAATAGCTCCGTAATTAAAGCTCTTTTCCCCCACATTGGTGTTAGAGCTAAAAGGCTTTAATGATACTGCTGCTTTTAGTCCTTTTTTATGAAGATGATTTAATGCAGCCGGACCGTTATAATCATCCCAGTCCATAATATATGCGTATTCAGTTCTTGTTACTGAAATCGCTTTGTTCATATTATCAGTTGATGTGATCTCTTCTCCTAGTCGTGCCGACTTCAACCCTCTTGCCTGCATATTATAAAAGTTAGATACACTCCATGCTGAAGCATCATAGAATACACTGTCTCGATATTTATTATAGGTCTCAAACATAGTCTGAACCATTCTGTGCTGAGGTTGTTTCAGAGGAGTCACAAATCGATTCCCTTTTTTGTAAACCTTTATTTTATGTTTCAAAAGAAAATCAACAAATGCCTTGTTTCTATTATGATCATAGGCATCACCAAACTCATATGCTATAAAACCTGATTTGGCTTTTTGAGTAACTGCCGATTTGAAAAAGTCTTGTTGATACTTTCTCAAAGTACCTTTATTTTCAACTGCTGCTTTTATAGTTGCAATACTAGATTTGTACTGATTCCTTATAGTAAAGGCAAAGCTGATGGTTCCATAATCTGTATCTTGAAGATGTCCGCGAGAACTAGCTTGTTCAAATAACAAAGCCAAAGCTCCTTGAAGGTCTGGATAGGAAGATCCATATCCAGGATAAGTCCCATCAAAGGCCTCCTTAGTGAAATAAAGAGATCCAATATTATCTAAAGCACTTGAATAGTACTTGGCAAAAAGATCATTTAAATCCTCGTAATTTTCTTTGGGCATGATAGGATCTTGAGAACCTATAGGTTTCATTGGTTCAAAAAAGTAATGACTATTCGTTCCCATTTCGTGAAAGTCGGTTACCACATTTGGATACCATTTATGGTACCATTTAAGTTTTCCCTGACTCTCTGGATGAACTGCTAATAACCAATCACGATTTAAATCAAACCAATAATGATTCGTTCTTCCTCTTGGCCACATCTCGTTATGTTCTGCATCCTGACCATCGGAAACCAAAGAATAAGCCTTGTATTGATTAGCCCATTGTGTATGACGATCTCTTCCATCTGGATTGATTGTTGGGTCTATAAATACAACCGAGTTCTGCAAATAGTTTTGTACTTCCTGACTGTTTGAAGCTACCAAGGTATATGCCGTTAATAGAGCGGCTTCAGAACTTGAAGGCTCATTTCCATGCACGTTATATCCTAATTGGACAAAAATTGGAACCTCATCATAGTTCTTCACATTAGAAGCTGGATCAACAAACTGTAAGTGCTTGGATTTAATAGCGTCAAGATTGGAAAGATTATCCGGAGTGGAAACTCTCAGCATCACGAGCTTTCTTCTTTCGTGTGTATAACCATAGATCTCGATCTCGGCACGATCTGAAACCTCTGCCAGTTTATACAAATAAGCCACTATCTGATCATGTCTTGTATGCTGATCACCGATGGCATAACCTAGAAAATCTTCTGGACTTGGAATTTTTGGATCAAAAGGATTTTTGTCTCCAAAGAAATAATCTTGTGCAAAAATGTTCGTGGTTACGCATAACAATAGTACGGTAACCAAACTGAGTTTTAGAATCTTCATTATAATTTTGGTTAAATGGGATTCCTAAAATACTCAATTAATTTTGAAACGCGTCTAATTGTCGGTTGAAGCGAAGCAAGGCTGCCTTTTGATTTTGAATTTCAAGTTTATAAACATTAACAACCTTTTTCTCTGTAGGTCTACCCCAATTGTAGTAAGTGGTTAACTTAAAGAAAGACGGAAGATTTCTCTTATTTCCTTTATAAGTAAGGTTTACCAGCCAGTCTCCCTCTCCTAAATTCTCTATGACAAACATCTTACTGGTATATCCTATTTTCTTCTCATCGAGAATAAGCTTGCTATTAGATTCTAAACTATGATCAAAGCTATAAGCTCTTTTATCCGGACTCACAAACTCCAATTCAAATTCCGCTTCAGAAGTATTCCATTCGAAGACCATTCTAACGTCGCGCTCAAACTCTAATGCTGTTCTATGAATAGGTTCAAACTTTTGTTTGATCTTAGTTTGATTCGGTCTTTGATAAAATAACCACTCCATCTCATTATAAATGGTCTCTCCGATTCCTTCTTCACTCGTAACCTGCCCTTTAATGATATAACTATAATACAATTTCCAAGCTTTCTCGTACAAATCATAATCTGCATAAGCATGAGCAAGATCCCTAAAAGATTGTGCATGCTTTGGACGCAGTTTAAACAGTCTCTCATAAACCTTAACTGCAGATCGTTTATTCCCTAAACTTTGATAGTAAAAAGCTATGGACCTCAAGAACTCGGGATTATTACTGTTTTTTAAAGCCTGCTCATCTAGAATCTTGGTCGCTAGATCAACCGAATTGTAGTGATCGATAAACTTGCTAGCAACAGACAAATGATCTCCATAATTTGTAATTCTATTTTTGAGAACCTGGTTATAATATTGAAATGCTTTGTCTTTGTTGGCATAGGGAACAATGGCTTCAGCAAACTTATTCTTCCCTTTCATTTCTAATGAGGTTGCCGAAGCATCATCATCATAGTAATTAGAGTTTGCATACTCTTCTTTGAAGGTATTGTTCTTTTGTTTAGGAGGGGTAAAATTACCAAAGGTGGTTTCAATAATAATAACTCCCCCGTTTGCCTGAGAACCATATTTATTAGTAGCTCCTAAGGCCTTCAATGCTCTTATTGATTTGATCTGACTCAGGTCTAAAGGTGGAGCATAGGTCGTAAACACTCCATCAACTTCCCAAGCCACTGGATAATCTTGATTCATAGACATACCATCCCCTCGCAAATAACCCGCACCACTAACTCTGTCATATTTATAACCCGGGATCTTACCTACAAGTGCTTCCTGGATATTAGCGTAGACATTACTCATTTTAGAACCATCAACATAAGATTGTGAGAATCCAGAAGCCTTCGGGTTTTCCTTTCCTCGAGATGTTTGATACTCTTCTTCGATCTTTTTTCTTCTTTCAATAACCTTCCCTGATTTTGTAGCGGATTCAACAACCACCTCATTAAGTTCATTGATCTTTTGTTTTAGGCTTATATTCAATTCCTCTGTGACGTCCTCTACAAAAACTGAAACCGTTTCAAAACTTACATGTGAAAACTGAATGATATCTCCTACCTGAGCCGTGATCTTATACTCTCCTTTGATATTGCTAAAGAGTCGAGACTCTTGTTTACCAGCAATAGACACAGTAACATCAGGAACAGGATAATTGTCATATGTAATCTTTCCATAGATCTCTTTTTCCTTGCCAAGATTCACCAAGAGATCGTTCTGAGAAAAGTCCAATTCCTTAGAGACAGATGTAGAATCATAATAGACTTGGTTTCTATACTTCTCTTCAATTTCCCTTTTCTTTTTTTCAATATATCTAGGATGGCTTGCTGTGTAGATCACAACCATTGGAGGCTTTCCCATGACTACATAAAGATCCTTAGCCGCTGTAATGTCTGGAATAAGACTTTCAGTTTCAATAAAATCATTCACTATATAAACTGGAGTACTACCATTGATCAAGAGTCTTCCCTGATCATTTTGGAGCCCAGCTCTTTTCCAACCTATTGCATCACCATAACCTCCCGCCTTATTTAAGCGATCAAGATTAAATCTAAAGATCCTGTAAGGAGACATTTCTAAATTGATGGTAGTCCCCAATCCAGGTGGGCTAATCGTGATATTCTCTCTTGGAAGGGTTAGAGAAGTTTCTTTCTTATTTTTATTGACCTTTGCTTTAACAACGACATCATCTAATTGATTCACATCGTCGGTCATCTCTACATTCAAGACCTTCGAATTCTTTTTTACGCTAATGATAAATGTTTTCAATCCCACGTAAGAGAATTCGAGAACATCTCCAACACTGGCCGAAATTTTATAATTTCCTTCTGAATCCGACTTTATAGCTGCTTTGGTGTTCTTATTGACCACGTGCACATTAGACAAG
>CAZDKB010000065.1:0-14827 GCA_964505885.1 uncultured Flavobacterium sp. | reverse complement strand
ATAAATCTGGTTTGTTTTGAGTAAACTCTGTCAACCATATCGAGAGTTCCTTAATTTCGTGTGGTAGTAACCTTTCCACTGCTTTTTCTAATTCTTTGTAGAATAAATCTGAACTAAAACTAACTTTTCTTAAAATCGTTTTAGTATACTCATACATTACTCTTGCCATAGGGATCTTTATATTTATGTTACACTAAAAGAACGTATACGAATCAATTTTCGTATGTGTAGTAAATATAAAAAATAAAAACCATTCTTCATAATGAGAATGGTTTATGATTTTCATAAATAAACCTTAAAAATTAAAGCTTATTCACTTTTTCTAATAGTTCGTTTGCTTTTGACTCTAGCTCTGCACTGATAGATTTAAAATGAGCTTTTTTATTCTCTACATTCTTGGCATGAATCTTTGCGATCAGTTCATCAAAAGTAGTAATTGCCTCATCAATGATTGCCTCCGACTTCGCAGTGTCTTCTGGTAATTTCATTAAACAGGCATCAATTACATCTCCTAAAACATAATTGATATCTTTTTTTAAGTTCTTAATGCTAGCCATGTTAATTCTGATTTAGACCACAAAGTTAGCCTATTTTATCTAATTCCTTTTGATAGTTCTCGAAAAACAATCCTAAATGATATCCGTCTACCAATGCGTGATTTACAGCTATGGCAACTGGCATCATTAATTTTTCTTCTCTCCTTTCAAATTTACCGAATGCCAATTTCGGAACTGACTCTTTCACCCCTAATACAGGTTCTTTGTGACCTGAAAAATTAAACCATGGCAACGAAGAACAATAAATACAATCCTCAGTATTGATGGACGGAAAGAGATCCGTACTATTTAAAATTCTCTCTTTTTCCTTATTCAAGTTTTTATAAAATACATCGAAATCATCGGAAAAATGTATAAAGGAACACCCAAAGGTATTGTCTTCTCTTGATATGGTAGCTGAGGCATGAATGACCTCATGAATGACAACTTTATCATCCTCTATTCTGTATCGTAAATTGTCAACTGCATTGATTGCCTTTACACAAGCATATAAGTAAAGAGCAAAAAAAGAAACACCGGTATCTCGAGAATATTGATAAGCCTTTGTAACATCTACATCACTTACAACACTGAAATAAGGATCGGTAAATCGATTGAAATGTTCAAAATGTTCCTTGCGATTCCAAGAATCGATATCTAAATATTTCTTCATAATAAAGGAAGGATATCTCGAATAGAACCCAAGGTTTTGTAATCTGAATTTAAAGAATCTTGTTTACTAACCTCTTCATGCGCCCATGTTGTGTGAAAAGGTATATGTACAGCTGAAGCTCCTATATCCAATAACGGGAGCACATCCGACTTTAGTGAGTTTCCAATCATCAACAATTCTTCTGCAGGAATGTCTAAATGATTGACCAGCTTTTCGTAATCTGGCACCTTTTTCTCACTCATTACCTCAATATGATGGAAATACTTTAGCAAACCTGATTTTTCAAGCTTTCTTTCTTGATCCAAAAGGTCACCTTTCGTAGCCACGATCAACTTGTACTTTCCGTGCAAAGATTCCAATACCTCTTCTACTCCATCCAATAGTTCAATAGGCTTCTCCAACATGTCCTTACCTATTTCCAAGATCTTTTCTATGGTCGATTGGGGAACTGTATAATTTGAGAGCTTTAAAGCACATTCAACCATTGACAACATAAATCCTTTGATTCCATAACCATATAGATCTAAGTTCTCAATTTCCAATTTGAACAGCTCTTGATCAATCTTATTCTCAGTTTCGTAATTGGAAAGCAACTCGCCAAATTTCTTTTCCGCCTCTCTAAAATAAGTTTCATTTACCCACAAGGTATCGTCTGCATCAAATGCAATGACCTTAACTTTTTCAAACATTCTTATCTAAAATTTTCTTTGCTTTTTCAAGATCTTCAGGAGTATCTATACCCACAACTGCAGATTGCGTCTCTACCATTTTTATTCTTTTACCCACCTCAAGATATCTTATCCCCTCTATTTTCTCTGATGATTCTAAAGGTGTTTTTGACGTATAATAGAAATCTATCAAAGCGCTTTTTCTGAAGGCATAAACTCCGATATGCTTGTAATATTTAGTCTCTACATCAATATCTCTCTGAAAAGGGATTGGGCTACGTGAGAAATACATAGCAAAATCCTTCTGGTCTGTGATGACCTTCACATTATTCGGGTTTTGAATTTCAGATTCATCCCTTAACTCAACTTTTAATGAGGCTAGATCTATTTCTTCTTGAATATCCTCTTTAAAGATATCAACTAGCTTCTTTAATGATATAGTATCAATAAAAGGTTCATCCCCTTGAACATTGATCACAATATCAACATCCATGTCCTCAACAGCTTCGGCTATCCTGTCTGAACCACATTCATGTTCTTTTTTGCTCATGACAGCTTTCCCTCCATTTCCGGTAATTGTTTCTCTAATTGTTTCCGAATCTGTAACAACAATTACCTCGTCAAATAACTGAGTATCAAGGGTTGCCTCATAAGTTCTGAGTATAACCGGTTTACCACCGAGATCCTTCATCAATTTTCCTGGAAATCTGGATGCACTATAACGTGCAGGAATCATTGCAATAACTTTCATCTTTTGAGTCTCGATTTGAGGCTCTAAAGATACATATTTATGCTTTCCTAATTATGAGGGGGTTAAATATTGATATCCTCAAAACTTTAACACTATAATTATGAAGTTGATGCCTACACTTTTTATTTAATTTCTACATTTGGAACAGATGAAAGGCTTACTTGAAACATATAAAATCTTTGTTGAAAATTGGGATTTATTGCGATCGAAAAAGAAAGTTCAAAGGGTTTATGTTAAAGTAGGAAACAGTACCAATCATAATAGGTATAATAAATAAAGTGTATACAATTATGAAAAGGTGCTTTTAAGCACCTTTTTATGTAAAATATTAAAAAGCTTCTTAATTTGTTTTAAGTTGATTTTGGTTTGTTTGTAACAGGTTCGATAGCATTATTGAGCCTGTTTTGTTTTTATCAATACTTCTTCTTTTATTTCTTACCAAGATCATTGTCATTCATGCATACCTTAGTTCTAAAAATAGTAGATTTGCAAAGTATGTCCCTCGAACCTAATTTTTCAAAACATGAATGGAATTGACGTTGTTATGATCATCGCGATCATCTTATTCGCAAGATTGGGTGTGCGATTAGTAATGGGATACAAAAAGCATAAGAAAAAGAAGTAATTTTCTTGGTCTACTATGAGTTATTCACCAGAATACTTCACAAAGTTTCTTGGAGTTTCATAAAGGGTAACCTCAAGATCCAGAGATTCTGGCAAATGTTTTCTCAGCTTCTGATAGGAAACAACACAAATATTCTCTGCTGTTGGATTCAATTCTTTAAATTCTTCGACCTCGACATTCAAATTCTTATGATCAAAAGCGTCTTCAATTTCAGATCTGATCAGTCGTTTTAAAATTCCTAAATCGAATACATAACCAGTTTCTGGATCGATTTCACCAGTGACCGCCACAATAATCTCGTAGTTATGACCATGAAAATGTGGATTACTACATTTCCCAAATACTTCTAGGTTTTTTTCATCAGACCAATCAGGTCTATACAATCTATGTGCAGCATTAAAATGTGCTTTTCTATATCCTGTAATTCTAGGCATGTCTTCTTAATTTAGAGGTCATATAAAGAGTTAAAATTGAAAGGACTATCAACGTTAGAGCCACAACATAAGGAACATAATCACCTCCATTTAGATTCGTAGCCCAAACTGCAACTACAAACGCTGCGTAGCCAGATCCATAACCCCATTTCACATAGGCTTTTTTGAGTTCAAATTTGTAATTATCTTTTACCACGATCGTATTTGAATATCGATCGTGGATTGCAAATCGATCGTCACTTACAAAGTTTACAAAAGTTAAAGCTCTCAGTGTTGTTCTTATCAATAATCGACCAATGCTTGGCTTAGAGGCATCCGCGGAAACCATTTTCGTATGGGTAATCATCTTACCAAATGTCTTTCCAAAAAAATATTCTGGAAGAAGATAATACAAGAACTTGATCACTAAGATAATAGCAATTGCGACATTCATATCTTCCATAAAAAAATAAGCAGAACAACCTCCTAATCCTGATGATAATGCAAAATCAAAACGGAAGGTATCACTTCTTTCATCAACAGAAGCTAAGGTGTACTCATTGTATGTATAATCATCAATTTTCACCTACTTACTTAATCTGTTGTAGTATTCTTTAAATATAATCTTAAACCATGCTGTGTATTCCTCAGGTCGGTTTTGAATATCCTCTTTCACGTCCTCCAAAGTCATCCATTTGTAATCCTCGACCTCTTCTTTATTGATATTAGGTTGTCCATTATAATAACCAATCATGACATGATCTAGTTCATGCTCTGTCAAACCATTATCGAAGGGTGCTTTGTAAACAAACCAGAAAACTTCTTCCAAGTCACAAACAAAACCCATTTCTTCTTGCAGTCTTCTTTTCCCTGCTTCAAGAGAAGTTTCTCCATCTCTTTGGTGAGAACAGCATGTATTTGTCCATAATAGTGGGGAATGGTATTTATCTGAAGCTCTCTGCTGTAACATGAGCTCTCCTTTATCATTAAAAACAAATACAGAAAAGGCTCGATGTAAAACTGCCTTTTCATGTGCTTCCATTTTTGGCATCAGTCCCAATTGTTGGTCCTGTTCATCTACCAAAACAACAAGTTCTTCCATGAATTAAATTTGGTCATACAAAAATACGAAAATCGAGCTAGATCTACTTTTTTATTAATTGTTAATCTTTCGCCAAAGAAGACGATACAGTTTATTATTTTTGTTGAATTCAACCTAACAAAAAATGCGAAATCACATTTTTTTAGTTTTATTAATTGTTCTTTTTTCTCAATGTGATTCCAAAAAGAAGATAGAGCAGAAAGATACCAAGACTACAAAACAGGAAGTACTCGTTGAGAAGAAAACCACAGTAAAACTGGAAAAAATGGTAGTTGAAACCGACACACTAAATAATCGAAATAAAATCGAATTCTTGACGGCTTATGGAAAGCTCAATCCAGAAACTCAAGTACTTTTTAAAACTCGTTTAGGAAATATTAAGATTCGTCTATATAAAGACACACCGCTTCATAGAGCAAGCTTTATCTTTTTAACTAAAACAGGATATTTTAGCACCACTTGTTTTCATCGTGTAGTTCCTGGCTTTATAGTTCAAGGCGGTAATTCTGATTTCCCAATTACAAGAAAAAAGCGCATGAAGTATAATTACAGGATCCCATCAGAGATGAAACCGCATCACAAGCATAACTATGGTGCCCTAGCTGCTGCTAGACAATGGGAAAATAATCCGGACAAAGTTTCTTCTCCGTTCGAATTTTATATGATCCAAGACAAAAGAGGAAGCCATCATTTGGATGGAGAACACACCATTTTTGGTGAGATCATTGAAGGTTTGAATGTGATGGAAAAAATTGCGAAATTAGAGACCGACAATAAAGAGTGGCCTGTAAAGGAGGTTTTTATTGAAGCCAGCGTGATCAAATAGTATGAAACAATTCATCAAATCTTTACAAGAATTGACCAAGGTTATTCAGAGAAATGAGCAACTTGATCCTTCCAATTTTGATTTGATTAAACTAGCCAATTTATCTGATGAAGCTCTCTTTCAGATTAGATCTGAAGTTGAAGATATAGAGTTAATTCATTGTCATGAGTTCTCGGACTTAACCGAAGAGATTTATAAACGTTTTATGATTCCAACGGTTTCTAAAGAATTAAAGGCTTTCCTAAAAAAAATAAACTCTAATGAAATGAAACCTGTAAGTCTGATATACGAGTTTCATCCTTGGAAAGAGTTTTTATTAGAAACTTCAGATTCTTCATCAAGAAATTTAATACTGAATACGGCTTATGCGGAAGAGCAAATTCAAGAGTTTCTTAATCATCTACAAATAGCAGATAAGAGTTGGATTGAAGAGCTATATGATTTCGATTACAAATTCAACTTTGAGACCGAAGTTGAAACTGTTTTTCGAGAATTAGTCCTTGAATGTTGGCAGGAAGTTATGCAGGATAAAACTGATAAGGTTTCTGGTACTATTCAAGAGATGAATGGTGGTAGTCATGTCTATGATCTTAATACAGGAAATAAGCTCAGCTAAGTCTGGACAGAACCTTGAAACTTTGAAAGCTTGCATCTTTGCAACTCAAAAGATTAAACTTACCTTTGCCCTTCAATTTTCGTAAATGAGTTTTTTAGAAGAAATACAGCGCAGAAGGACCTTTGGGATCATTTCACACCCCGATGCTGGGAAAACAACTTTGACTGAAAAATTACTTCTTTTTGGAGGTGCTATTCAAGAGGCTGGTGCTGTAAAGAATAATAAGATTAAAAAAGGAGCTACTTCCGATTTCATGGAGATCGAACGTCAACGTGGAATTTCCGTAGCCACTTCTGTCCTGGCCTTTATCTACAAAGACAGAAAGATCAATATTCTCGATACTCCTGGACACAAGGACTTTGCTGAAGACACATTTAGAACGCTTACAGCTGTAGATAGTGTGATTGTAGTGATTGACGTTGCGAAAGGTGTTGAGGAGCAAACAGAAAAACTGGTTGAAGTTTGTAGAATGCGTAATATTCCAATGATCGTTTTTATTAATAAACTAGATCGTGAAGGAAAAGACGCGTTTGATCTATTGGACGAAGTAGAACAAAAACTTGGATTGAGAGTTACCCCTTTAAGTTTCCCAATTGGAATGGGTTATGACTTTAAAGGTATCTATAACATTTATGAGAAAAAGATCAACTTGTTCTCTGGTGATAATAAACAGACCATTTCTGAAGGTGTTGTCTTTGATGATATCAATAATCCCAAACTTGATACCATCGTTGGAGAAACTTCTGCGGAAACACTCCGTGAAGAATTAGAATTGGTATATGAGGTCTATCCTGAATTTAATCAAGAAGAATACGTAGAAGGGAAATTACAACCCGTGTTCTTTGGTTCTGCATTGAATAATTTTGGAGTAAAAGAGCTTCTAGATTGTTTTATTGATATCGCCCCTAACCCGCAACCCAAAAAGGCAGATGAGCGTTTAGTAGATTCGAAGGAAAACAAAATGTCTGGATTTGTATTCAAGATTCACGCGAATATGGACCCCAAGCACAGAGATAGGTTAGCCTTTGTAAAGATTGTTTCTGGAACTTTCAAAAGAAATACACCCTATCTGCATGTTCGTAATAAAAAGAAATTAAAATTTTCAAGTCCGAATGCATTTTTTGCTGAGAAAAAAGAGATCGTCGAGGAATCATTCCCAGGGGATATTGTAGGATTGCACGATAATGGTAATTTCAAAATTGGTGATACCCTTACAGAAGGAGAAGTACTCAACTTTCGAGGAATTCCTAGTTTCTCTCCGGAACATTTCCGTTATGTAAACAATGCAGATCCTTTAAAAGCAAAGCAATTATATAAAGGATTGGACCAATTAATGGATGAAGGTGTTGCTCAGCTTTTTACCTTAGATTTAAATGGTAGAAAGATTATTGGTACTGTTGGAGCCTTGCAATATGAGGTAATTCAATACAGACTAGAACACGAGTACGGCGCAAAATGTACTTATGAAAACATTCATGTACATAAAGCCTGTTGGGTACAACCCGAAGATGAGAAAAACGAAGAGTTTAAGGAGTTCAAGCGAGTGAAACAACGTTATCTGGCCAAAGACAAACAAGGACAATTGGTATTCTTGGCAGACTCACCTTTCACCATTCAAATGACTCAACAAAAATACCCGAGTGTAAAACTTCATTTCACAAGTGAATTTGACAGCTAATATCATGAAAAGAACTATTCTGTTTTTAGGCCTTATATTGTCCATGCAAGTCTTTGCACAAGATCTTAGTCTGGATGATATTAACACTAAAGAGTTTAATAATAGTATACGATTGAATCATATCATGATCGATCAACCAGACTTAACTTATACTTACTCTGATGGTACTACATATGAATTGAAACCTCAAATGGGTATTCTTGGGTTGAATTACAACATTCCATTAAACGATTGGCTATATACAGGCGCTGGATTTCATGCGGCTAGTATAGGAGATCAAGGAGGATTGTTTACCCTTGGAGTAAACCTTGGTGTGAATTTTCCGATTTACAAACGTTTATATTTCGATTCTAATGTTCACTTTGGAGGAGGTGGCGGATTTAGAAGTCTGGTAAATGGAGGGGCTATTGTTTATGTAAATAGTGGTCTGCAATATAAGTTCGACGGTTTCTCTTTTGGAGTTCAATATGGTTACCTTGACTTTTTTACAGGAATTCAAGGAGGAGACAATGTATCTTTCTTTGTAGAAATACCAACTACAGCGAGGGCTGGATCTTATAGAGATGCATTAAAAGAATTTACAATTAATGAAAGTTCACGAGAAGAATTCTGGGAGAAACCAGCTGTAAAAAGTGTACAGCAAGTAACTTTTGATTGGTTTTTTCCTTTGGGTCAAACACGTACAGACGGACAAGGAAACTTTAATAATGCTCAACCCATCACTCAAACTTTACATATTATCGGATTTGAATATCAGCGATATTTGAATTCTAATACCTTTTTATATGCCCATTTAGATACCATGTACAAAGGATTACGTGCTGGATTTATGGATATGTTCTTTGGTGTTGGAAAAAACTTTTATGAAACTGAATATGTGAACTTCTTTGCAAAATTTGGGATTGGCGCAGCGGGTGGAAGAATTTTCCCTGAAAATGGATTAACAATGTATCCAAGTACTGGTCTAGACATAAGATTTAGCGATCATATTGGACTAAGTCTACACGGAGGTTATCACAGATCCATCGGTGCAACTTTTGAGGCATTAACAGCTGGTTTCAGTGTAAAATATTACGGTCTTAGCGGAGGGGTAACAGATCCAATTAGCCAAAAGAAAGGAAGAACTATTAAAACTCAAGGAGTGCAGATAGGGGTTCAAAATCAAACCTATTATGATGTTGCCATAACGAATAGACCAAAAAGAGATCTTCAGCAGATAGCTGTAAAAATCAATTACGATCTTACAAAAAGGTTTTATATAGCGGGAGAAGCTTCTTTTGCCTATGAAGGAGGATCTGGAGGATATGCTCACGGAATTTTTGGATTGGGAATTAAATCAAACAGATTCTTAAATAATAAAATATCTTTGTTTGCCGAAGTCGCAGGTGGTGTTGCTGGTGGCGGAGGAGTAGATTCTGGAGAAGGAATACTTATTAGGCCTTCCGCAGGAATCAATTACCAT
Source organism: uncultured Flavobacterium sp. (assembly GCA_964505885.1). Lineage (GTDB taxonomy): Bacteria > Bacteroidota > Bacteroidia > Flavobacteriales > Flavobacteriaceae > Polaribacter. Next base: position 5,477 of record CAZDKB010000065.1, on the reverse strand, counting down.
GTAAATGATGATTTCCATTTGAATGTTTCTGGTGGACAAATGTGGTCGCCATACGGAAACGTGAATTCAACAAATTTAAATATTGGATTAACTTACAGTTTATCTGTATTGAACTTAAAAAAATAAAATAACCTTTGTAAAGGTTGAGAAATACTAAAATCAAAAAAAAATGAACAACGGAATCTATGCAAAGTTTACCACTCCAAAAGGAGATATTTTGGTAAATCTAGAATATGAAAAAACTCCTGGAACAGTAGGAAACTTCGTAGCATTGGCAGAAGGAAATCTTGAAAATACTGCTAAAGCTCAAGGAACACCGTATTATGACGGATTGAAATTTCACCGAGTAATTCCAGATTTTATGATCCAAGGTGGATGCCCATTAGGAACCGGTACTGGGAGTCCGGGTTATCAGTTCGATGACGAGTTTCATCCCGACTTAAAACACACAGGTCCTGGAGTTCTTTCAATGGCAAATGCAGGACCTGGAACAAATGGTTCTCAGTTCTTTATTACTCATGTTGCTACTCCATGGTTAGATGGTAAGCATACTGTTTTTGGAAATGTTGTAGAAGGACAAGATGTAGTAGATGCTGTTGCTCAAGGAGATGAAATGTCTATTGAAATCTTAAGAGTTGGAGGGGATGCCGAGAACTGGAATGCTGTAGAAGTTTTTAGAACTTTTGAAGGAGCTAGAGCAAAAAGAGAAGAAGAAGAGAAAAGAAAACAAAAAGAAATTTTAGATCAAGTATCGGCAGGCTATGATGAAACAGAGAGTGGTCTTCGATATAAAATCATCCAAAATGGTGATGGAAAACAAGCGACCAAAGGAGCTGGTGTTTCTGTTCATTATAAAGGACAATTATTAGACGGAACTGTTTTTGATTCGTCATACAAAAGAAAGCAACCTATCGATTTTACAGTAGGAATCGGACAAGTAATTCCAGGTTGGGATGAAGGAATCTTACTTCTAAAGGTTGGAGACAAAGCTCGTTTTGTAATTCCTAGCAATCTAGGTTACGGGGCTAGAGGTGCTGGTGGAGTCATTCCTCCAAATGCAACCTTGATTTTCGACGTTGAGTTAATGAATGTTCAGTAAATACTCACGTTACATCTGTGCAACAAGCTCTTAGAATACTCTAAGAGCTTTTTTGTTTCTCTTTTGAAACGAAAACAGGTATAAATACCTAGTTTCTTTTGGTGATTATTAGATAAGTTTAAGGTTCGAATTAACTAGAAAAAAAGTAATGTACAGTCATCCCCTTCCCGTAAAAGCCCAGACGATTCAGTTATCTGATAAGCGATTAACAAATAGTGCCTTAGAGAAAAAGAACATATCTACTACACCTGTTAAAATCACAGATCAGTATATTGAAAATTCGGAAAGATTAGCACATATTCTCAACTCAGTTCTTGTGATGTTTGGCTATAACTATTTAAGAGATGCCAGACTTCAGCAAACCTATCAGTTAGATAAAGAGCTTCACGAGATTTTAATGATGACAGAAGGCATTCCCTTTGAAATCGGATTATACAGACCACAGTTTTGGTTTGATCAAAACGGACAAGCAAAAATTAGTGAATTAAGCTCCAGAAAATCTATTGATTCTTATGTTCAATCATGCAAGTTAAAAGGATTAGCATCCGATGATTCCGAGACTACAGGCTGTATCTCCAAGATTCTAGAGAGATATGACTCAGAAGAAACCTTGTTCGTAATACGAGATTACAATGATTTAGAATTAATAACTGAACTTGAAAGTTATGGTATGAAGACTAAAGATGTTCAGATTTCGGATTTTGAAATGAAAGATGGAAAATTGCGAGTCGATGAAGAAGAGGCCCGTCAATTCTACCTCGATGTCGATCGAGAGTTGTTAAAGACTTTTGATAAGGAAGTTCTGAAGAAGATTATAAACAGTGGAAGATGCATTAATGATGTGAGAACATTGATTCTTATCCAAGATAGAAGAACATTGGCCATTTTATTCAATCAAGAGATCATGGGATCTTATGTCAATATGGATGATCATAAATTTTTAGGTCAATTTATTGCTCCACAGTATACTATTCAAACAAAAGAGGATCAACAAATGTTACTCAATTCAGAGGAAAATTGGATCTTAAGAAAAAACAATCCTAGCTCTGAAAATGATGTGTTTTACAAAAATGAAACACCTAAAGAGACCTGGGAAAACATGATTAATAAGGATTGGTATTTGTATACAGTACAGCCATTTATTCCAAAAAAAGAATATGAATTAAATCTTGAAGACAGCACTGAACTAGCTGAAATCACTGGTTTTGATGTCTTTTTCAATGGAAAGTCATATGGTCCAGGGTCATTTATTTCTACTTCTAAAAACGGGAAGAAATCTGTTTTAATTCCCATCATAGAAAAAGAAGACTTATAATTGATGTAACAAAAGCATTAAAAAAGTCGTCTCACTCTTGAGACGACTTTTCTTTTTACAAACAAAAGTTTACTTTTAACAACTAAACCTCACAATATGAAACGCTTATTTTTCTTATTAAGTATATCCCTGCTAATTTCTTGTGGAAGTTCTACCAATTCTGAAGAGTTTATGGCAGACGCTGAAGGACGATATTTGTTCAACACCAATGAAACAATCGAAGTGTCTTTTAAAGAAGGTGTGATGAATATCAATTGGAGACAACAAGATATGGTACCTGTTAAATTGAATGATAGCTCTTTTTACTTAAAGAAAATGAATGAAAAATTAGTTTTTTATTCAAGTCCTAATATGAGAATAGAAATTGCGGAAAAGAGAGAACATGAAGGCCAGAAATTTGTCTTTACAAAATTGGGTAAAGATGAAAAAACTCCAAAAGAGTATTTCGATAATAAAGAATATGACAAAGCACTTAATGCTTATTTAGAAATTCAGAAAAAGGATTCTTTAGATAGAAATGTCCGTGAATGGGATATCAATCAAGCGGGTTATCGATATATGAGAAACAAGAAATATGAAGAGGCCGAAGCCATGTTCAATATTAATATTGCTTTGCATCCCAAGAGCTCGAATACCTATGACAGCATGGGTGATTTATTTAAGCAGAAAAAAGATACGGTTAAGGCTATTGAGTACTACAAAAAAGCTTTGGCCATCAATCCAGAACGTAGAAGAACACAGAGATTATTGGATAATCTAACTAAAAAGGATTAATGGATTCTCGATTTCCCATTGGAGAGTTTGTCTCTCCTGAAGTTATTACTGATCAGATCAAAAATGACTGGATCAAAACCTTAGAAGAATTCCCAAAGCAATTAGAAGAACTTGTAAAAGATCTAACAGACGATCAATTAGATACTCCCTATAGAGAGGGTGGATGGACAATCAGACAAGTTGTTCATCATTGTTCTGACAGTCATCATCATTCCTATATACGTTTTAAATGGGCTCTAACCGAAGAAAAACCCTTAATCAAAGCCTATGATCAGGATGCATGGGCAGGACTTTTTGACACTCAATCTGCTCCTATTCAAATGTCGCTTGATCATCTAAAAGCAGTACACTTTAAATTGGTTTATTTGTTGAGAGGCCTTTCCGATGATGATCTTAAAAAATGCTTCATACATCCAGAAACTGGAGACTCCGTTGAACTAAAAAAGAACATAGGAATCTATGCTTGGCATTGCAAGCACCACTATGCTCATATTGAAAATATCATGAAAGCTAAGGCTTGGATTTAATGCGTATATTTAGGCATTTAAATTTTAAGTATGAAAACTGCTCAAGATTGGTTTGATGAATATGCCGTAAGTCATCAAAACCCCACAAATCAATTGGTTCATTATATCTGTGTACCACTAATCTTCTTTAGTGTAATAGGATTGTTCATGAGTATTCCTAAAGGTATCATTGAAGATGCCTTAGGCCTATACAATCCGCTTATTGAAAACTGGGCAGTTGTGATTACTTTGTTTATTTCAATTTTCTATCTCAGAATCGGTTTTTGGTATTTTGTGCAAATGCTTTTCTTCATTTTGTTGGCGATCATCGGTAATTTCTGGTTAGGGAATACCGTAAATCTGCTATATGCTTCATTGATCATTTTTGTTGTTGCATGGATCGGACAATTTTGGGGACATAAAGTAGAAGGTAAAAAGCCCTCTTTTATCAAAGACCTTCAATTTCTATTAATCGGACCTTTATGGGTTGTTCAAAAGTTAAGTTAGTAAATGGCCGAAGAAATATCTTTCGAAGATTTTTTAAATGTGGATATAAGAATAGGAACCATCATTGAGGTCAATGATTTTCCAAAAGCGAGAAAGCCAGCTTATCAATTAAAGATCGATTTTGGAGATCTCGGAATTAAGACATCCAGCGCTCAAATCACAGATCTTTACACAAAGGAAGAACTCGAAAACAGACAAGTTTCTGCCATCGTGAATTTCAAACCGCGTCAGATTGCGAATTTTATGAGTGAATGCCTTGTTCTGGGTATATACAATCAAGAAGGAAAAGTTGTGCTATTACAAGCTTTAAAACATATAAAAAACGGAGAACAGATCAATTAATAGTTGATTATTCATAATTCATAATTATCGATCTGGATTATTCAGAATAACCAAGGCTCCAATCACACCTGGAACCCATCCACAAAGAGTTAATAAAAAGACAATTGCGATAGAACCACATCCTTTATCTATAACGGCCAAAGGAGGGAGAAAAATAGCCAATAATACACGTAAACAGCCCATAGCTTTTTAAATAATTAAAATAAGCGTCCATATTTCAATGGAACATTTCCACAAATACTTGGTGAATTTGGCTCAATGCCTAAAAAATAGTTTACTTATATATCTGACGTAGCTATTCTTCTTTTGTTACAAATAAAATTGAGAAGAACTCATTTTAATCAATCGATTGATTCTAAATTGAAAAAAATCTAAAATTTAAATAGGTTATTTCTTTGTAGAACAAGTTGTTAGTCCAAAAGGAGCATATAAAGGACAAAAACTAACCAAGCTCGTACCAACAAATACTCCAGCTAGAACCATTAAAATAATTCCTAGAGTACCACTAATTACATTTGTAAAATATAAAGTTACAATGGCTACTGCAATTAAAAAACGAACGATTCTGTCTACAGATCCCATATTTTTTTTCATGATATTGATATTTAATATTATTAATTCTTAATAAAAATCATCACCGACAATTTCAATTTGAGCGATTTACTTTTCAACATGAAACAAAAATCTAAAAAGAAACCTTCTCAAAATATGATAATAATCACTTTGGAGAAGGTTTAATAATAAATTATAATAGTCTCTTACTACATCTGATTACCAAAGAACACAGCGTTCATCAATAATTTATTGGTTCCATACCAAAAGGCTCTAAAGTTGGTATTATCTGTAAAGATCATTACTCTACCTCTACCCATTCTCTGCACCTTAAACGGAACGGTGTTCGAGATCACTTTTGCATTCTCTTCCGAGATATACC
>CAZDKB010000064.1:0-14874 GCA_964505885.1 uncultured Flavobacterium sp. | reverse complement strand
GATATAAAACACCTTCGAAAGTGAAAAATAATTAGGAGTTTACAACAGAAAGAATGGCGTTATCAAATTCATCTTTGCCTGACAAAAATTCAGAGCGAATTTCCAAATAACTCAATTCGTCTATTCGATCATACAATCTCATATAGTCCTTTTCAGTTGTGAGCAAAATCTTTTCTCTGCTCAATATTTTATTGAATGAATTCTTGATGCTTATAAGCTCTTGTTTACTAAAATTATGGTGATCTGGATAGCTTAAATGCTCAAAAGAACATTCTAAATCTTCTAAATAATCAATCATAGGTTTTGGATTTGCAATACCAGTGACTAAGAGCACTTCATGATGCTTTAAATCTTCCACCGGAAGTTTTGTCGTTCCTTTGGTCTCCGATTCATAAGAGATGGCACTAAAGAAAATAGGTTGATCTGAATACTTCTGAATTTTTCTTTGAATATTCTCTTTTTGAGCTGAAGAAAGATCTTGTGGACATTTGGTCACTACAATAAGATCGGCTCTCTTTGCCCCTATTCTACTCTCCCTTAAATTTCCTCTGGGTAAAACATAATCTTTGGTAAATAGATCCCCATATTTGGTTAACAAAACATAGAAATCTGCTTTTACTTTTCTATGCTGAAAGGCATCATCTAGAAGAATAATATCGGGATTCACCTCTTTTTTTAAACGTTGAATTCCGTTTACACGATTTGCATCCACAGCAACATGTATATTTGGAAACTTTTTGAAGAATTGCAAAGGTTCATCACCAACATCTAATACCGAATGGGTCTCGTTTATTAAGACATAACCTTTTGTTTTACGTTTATATCCTCTACTTAAAACTGCAATCTTCTTTTCGCCCTCTAATAATCGAATTAGGTATTCTATCTGAGGTGATTTCCCTGTTCCACCCATATTTAGATTCCCAACAGCAATCACGGGAATATCAAAGGAAGTTGATTCTAAGATTCCCTTCTCAAAAAAGAGATTCCTAAACCTCATAATCAAACCATACAAAATGGCAAAAGGAAATAATAAAAAACGGATTAGCTTCATTGATTACGAAAGTACAATATAAAATATTAGATCGTAAATATTAGAAGTTAGAAGTTTGGTGCTTGAATTTAAAAAGAAATTGAACCTTCAGCCTTCACCTTTCTGCAATTAACTCGAATATCGTACTTTTAACTCCGAACTCAGAACTTTCAACTTTAAAACATGACCATTAAAGACGTTGCAAACTTAATTGAAGAAATTGCTCCTTTACAATATGCTGAGGATTTCGATAATGTTGGACTTTTAGTCGGTAATTATCAAACGGAGGTTAAAGGAGTGCTAGTTACTTTAGATACTTTGGAAGAAACTGTAGATGAGGCCATCGCAAATGATTGCAATCTTATCGTAAGCTTCCACCCTATCATTTTTAGCGGTTTGAAAAAACTCAATGGCAAGAATTATGTTGAACGTGTGATCTTAAAAGCGATCAAAAATGATATTGCGATTTATGCAACTCATACGGCTTTAGACAATAGTAAAGTTGGAGTTAGTGCCAAGATGTGCGAAGTTTTAGGCCTACAGAATAACAAGATCTTGATTCCTAAAAAAGACATCATTAAAAAATTGATCACCTATGTTCCAACTGCGGAAGCTTCAGTCCTGAGATCTAAATTATTTGAAGCTGGAGCCGGTAATATTGGAAATTACTCAGAGGCTAGCTTCAATTTTGATGGAATGGGAACCTATAAAGGAAACGAAAACTCAAACCCAAGTGTAGGTAAAAAAAATGTTCAAGAACAAGAAAAAGAAACTTGTATTCAGGTAATTTTTGAAGCGAAAAATGAAGCTTCAGTGATCAAAGCTTTACTGGATAATCATTCTTATGAAGAAGTTGCTTATCAGATCATTTCAACAGAAAATACACATCAAGATGTAGGAATGGGAATGATCGGTGAATTGGCGGAAGAAATGAAGGAATTAGACTTCTTGAATTACACCAAAATGATCTTCGGAACTGGATGTATTAGACACTCCGAATTACTTGGAAAACCGATTAAAAAAGTAGCTGTTTTAGGGGGTTCAGGTAGTTTTGCCATCTCGAATGCGATTAGACAAAAAGCCGATGCTTATATCAGTGCAGATTTTAAATATCACGACTTTTTTAAAGCGGAAGGAAAAATACTGTTGACAGATGTAGGACATTATGAAAGTGAACAGTTTACAAAAACCCTTTTGGTTGAGTATCTTAGGAAAAAAATCACTAGTTTTGCACCTCGCTTACTGGAAGGTAAGATCATTTTATCAGAAAAAAGTACAAATCCAATTTATTATCTATAAACATGGCAAAGAAGAAAGAAGTTACTGTCGAAGAAAAGTTAAGAGCTCTTTACGATTTACAGTTGATCGATTCTAGAATCGATGAGATCAGAAGTGTACGTGGAGAATTACCTTTAGAGGTTGAAGACTTGGAAGATGAAGTAGCTGGATTAAACACAAGACTTTCGAACTTGTCTGAAGATGTTGCAAATTTAGAAACAGACATCAATAACAAAAAGTTAGCGATCGAAGAATCTAAATCTTTAATGAAGAAATACGAAGAGCAGCAAAAGAAGGTAAGAAACAATAGAGAATTCGATTCATTATCTAAAGAGATCGAATATCAAGAATTAGAGATCCAATTAGCAGAAAAAAGAATTAGAGAATTCAAAGCTAAGATCGAGCAAAAGAATGAAGTAGTTGGTTCTACTCAGGAAAAATTAGATAAGCAGAAAGAACATTTAGAGCATAAGAAATCTGAATTGGATGCTATCTTAAAAGAAACAGAAAAGGAAGAAAAGTTATTAATGGAGAAGTCTGAAGAATTTGCAGGCTCTATTGATGATCACTTAATCAAAGCTTACAAGAGAATTCGCGGTAAAGTAAAAAATGGATTAGCAGTAGTTTCTATTGAAAGAGGTGCTTCTGGTGGATCCTTCTTTACGATTCCTCCTCAAGTTCAATTAGAGATTGCTACTCGTAAGAAGATTACGATTGATGAGCACTCAGGAAGAATCTTAGTAGATTCTGCATTAGCAGCTGAAGAGAAAGAAAAAATCGACAATATGTTCTCATAATCGATTTAAGATATAAAGAAAAAAAGCCTCGGAAATTCCGAGGCTTTTTCTATTTAGTAATCTAACGTTCTTAAATAATGTAGTTTCTGTTTCCAAAGCTCTAATCCGTCTTTAAACTGATCAATACTTTTTCGAACATTCTTCACCAACGGGTTATCATCAGAGGCATTTGAGATAAAACTGAGGTTGTTTTCTAACTGCTGAATCTCGCGAACACTTTCATCTATCTTCTTGCGAATAAACATTTGTTCTGAGTCTAATTTTCTAACATCGTTATTTGCTAAATATCCATTAACGATATTCTTAAACTTCAACATGGCTACCTCGTCTTTATCTAAAGACAATCCACCTAAAATCTTATCGACAAACTTATTGAACTTCGCATCAATAGCACGACCACTCTTGGGCAATCGTCCTAAGCTAGACCATTCATTCATCAAGTCGCTTATGTCTTTCTTGGTCTTATAGTCCTTCTCCTTAAGTCCTTCAAAGAATTCAGTCTTATTTTTTACAACTTCCTGTTGTTCTGGACTTAAAGCATTCTTCTGATTGTGATATCTATCAAAATAATGATTACAAGCTGCTTTAAACTTTTTCCAAATGTCATCAGAGAATTTTCTTGGCACATGACCAATCTTCTTCCAATCAGACTGTATCTTTTTAAAGGTATTTGTAGCAGTCTCCCAATCTTCACTATCCTTTAAAGACTCTGCTAATTCTATTAAGGCAAGCTTCTTTTTTAAGTTATCTTGCTGGGTACTCTTTTCGTCTTTATAGAAACTATTCTTCGCCTGATTGAATTGTTTTGTAGCAGCCTTGAATTTCTGCCATACAGCCTCACTCTTAGAATAAGGTAGTTTACCTGCATCAAAATACTTCTTGCGAAGCGCTTCCACATCTTTGATGCTATTCTGCCAATCACTATGAGAGGAGTTCTTTGAGAAATCATAATTATTGATCTCTTCTACTACCGCTAATTTTTTCTCGATGATCTCACTGTACTTCGATTTCATCTCACGGAAATAATCGTGTCTTCTATCATGGATCTTTTTAGTTGCATCACTAAACTTCTTCCACACTTCTTCGCGCATTTCCTTGGCAACAGGACCTATATCTTCTTTCCAAAGCTTATGCAATTTCTGTAACTCTTTGAAGGCTACATTCACATCAGGTTCTTCAGAAAGTTTCTCGGCCTTAACAATAAGTTTTAGCTTTTCCTCTAAATTGTTTTTAAAATCAAGATCTCTAAAATCATTGCTTAGGTGCAATAGATCGTAAAATCTTTCTACATGATGATGATAGGTTCTCCAAGTATCATTGTATTTGTTCTTAGGAACCGCACCGATTCCACGCCAAGTATTTTGAAGCTCTCTAAAAGACTTATACATGGTCTTGGTATCTGCAGTTTCTATCAATGCTTTTAGATCATCGATAACTTGAAGTCTCTTATCTAGATTTTCTTTGAGTTGCTTTTCTAAATTTGAATAATAGGAATCTCTTTGTTTTTTATAATCGGAAAGAAGTCTGTTATACCTTGTTTTCACCGGACTAGAAAACTGAAAATCGATAGAGTTACCACCTGCATCAAGAAATTCTTGCTTCTTTTCAGCTAATAATTTTCCAAATTTTAAATTAAAGGCAGACTTTACACCTTCGGCGTGATTCTTAATTTGTTGAACAGGGTGATTTTTAATCAAGGACTCTAGCTCATCTGCTAGTTTATCCAAATCCATTTTGTCGTAGTCTTTGACAGGAATGGTCTCTTTTTCTTCTTTCTCAGCTTCTTCAGCAACTTTTTCTTCAACAGCTTCCACAGCTTCTTCAACCTCTTTGGTGTTTTGAGTTTCCTCGGCATTTGATGCTTCAGGAGTCTCTACCTCCTCGGTGGGTTGTTCTTCTTCTACTGATGATTCTGTTGTATTTTCTTTTGTTTCGGTTTTTAGAGGTTCAGAAGTTATTTCATTTTTCTCTTCATTGATATCTCCTTCAACTTTTTCTTCTTTCGGGTCTAACATATCTACAATGTTTAAGGTTCCTATAATCAGTTCATAAATATAGCGATGTATTATAAAACCACAAAGATTTCGAATGAGATAATCCTCAGATTGGGGAAAACTACTTGTTCCAAATTCGCCAAGATTCTTCGGCCTGCAATTCTAACATCTCCAAACCGTTTTTGATTTTGGCTCCTCGTTTCTCTCCTTCCAATAAAAACGCCGTCTTTTCGGGGTTGTAAATAAGATCATAGAGCAGGTGATCTGAGCTCAGAAACTCATATAAAAAATCAGGTTTATTGTCTACCTTAGGAAAGGTACCTAATGGAGTACAATTGACAACTATCGTGTAGTTTTTGACTAACTCTTTATTGAGATCCTTATAAGAAATCTCTTTGTTTTTTTTCGGATGACGAGACACTTTCAAATACTCAATTCCTAACTCCTTAAAAACATAAGCAACTGCTTTTGAGGCTCCTCCTGTGCCGAGAATCAATGCCTTTTGATGATGATCTTCAAGTAAAGGTTTTATGGAATCTCTAAATCCAACAACATCTGAATTATAACCCTTAAGATTGCCTTTCTTAGTAAGACGCACAGTATTCACTGCACCTATTTTTTTGGCAACTTTATGAACCTTATCCAGATATAAGAAAACATCTTGTTTGTAGGGAATGGTGACATTCAGTCCCTTCAGATTGAATTTAAATTCATGAATGATCTTCGGAAAATCCTCTATGGATTGAATGTCGAAATTGACGTATTGATGATCCTTAAGATCGAGCTCTTCAAATTTTTTGGTAAAATACCCTTTCGAGAATGAATAAGAAATATTCTTTCCTACCAAACCTAAGATCTTCTTAGTCTGCTTTTCGTTGTCTGCCATAATAATCAATTCCCAATATCAACAGGATTCCCACAAATACATACGCAATGGCAATCCAATTTGTACTGTCACTCAAATCTGGTAAAAATCGCTGATAATTTTCAATGATCTTATCTCCATTCTTTCCAATAACAAACTCGCCATTCAACTCTCTAAACACCTTTTCTTTCCACGGCCATACAATCCCTAAGGAACCCGTGATAAAACCAATAATAATGGCGGTTACAATCTGATGATAATGCTTAAGAACATATCCCAATACATGTGAGGTAGACACCAATCCGAATGCCGAACCGGCCGTAAACATTCCGATGATCTTCATATATCTCATCCTCACTTCATCTTTGATGAAATCAAAATTCCCAGAAAGCATGTCTGTCAAGACTTTAAATAATTCGTTGACCGAATCTACCAATAGCAAGACGTAATTCCCCATTAGCATTACCAAAAAAGAACCTGAAAGACCGGGTAAAGTCATGCCAGAAACTCCAATAATACCACAGATAAAAACAAACCAAAGGTTATCGTTTTCTCCAGCTGGAGTTAAAAAACTGATCCCTACTCCAACACTAGCTCCGATGAGTAAGGACACTATATTCTTGGTATTCCAGTCACCGAAGTCTTTACCGATATACCAAATAGAACCTATGATCATCCCAAAGAACCAACTCCAAACATAAAGTTCATAGTTCTTAATAAAATAATCCAAGACAAGAGAAACACTGAAGTAGCTAAAAAGACTCCCCAAAATCACCAAGCCTAAAAACTTAGAATTGGTATATGCAAAGAAACTTTTAAATCTACCGTTGATCAGTAGTTTAAAGGCAGTCAAATTGATTCGTTGAAACGAGAAGATCAATTCTTCATAGAATCCTAGCACAAAAGACACTGTTCCACCAGATACTCCAGGAACTTTATTTGCAGCTCCCATGGCTAATCCTTTTAAGAAAAGACCAATATTCTCTGACAGGCTTCTTGCAGGCATTCTTATTTTTTTACAGCTAATTTTTCTAATCCGATAATCACAGCAAATCCAATAATCGACAATCCGATTGCCATCAACAATTGTGGATCTCCATCATAGGAATTCGGCGAAATACTCACTTGTTTCAGAGGTACCTCAACACCCTTGGAGTTCATTCTATAGGTTAAAGTCTCCTTCCAAGGCCAGATCTTGTTCAAGGATCCTACTATAAAACCAGTTAGAATTGCTAAAGTGAAATCCTTGTACTTCGCGAATAACCATTTTAATATTCTAGAAAAGGATAATAAACCAACAATAGCTCCTAACCCGATTACTCCAATGGTAAAAATATCTCTAGTGTTTACGGCTTCCAAAACTGACTTATAAGCACCGAGTAAAACCAGAATAAACGCTCCTGATATTCCTGGTAAGATCATTGCACATATAGCCAGAGCTCCAGCCAAGAATAAAAATAAGGGTGATGAATTTTCAGAAACCAAAGGATTCAGAGTTGTAATATAATATGCCAACCCTGCGCCGATAATGAGAAAAACAACAACTCCAAGACTCCATTTTTGTATTTGTTTGGCTACATATATTACACTGGCCAGAACTAATCCAAAGAAAAACGACCAAAGTAAAATCGGTTCGTTTTCGAGCATCCATTTTAGTCCCTTGGCTAAGGATACAACACTTATGAATATTCCTATAAAAAGTGCCGCGATAAAATTTCCATTTAACTGCTGCCAAGCAGCCTTAATTCCATGCTTTCGCAAAGTCTTTAACAACTTAAGGTTTACATTGCTAATGGATTCTAAAAGCTCTTCATAGATACCGGATATAAATGCGATCGTTCCTCCAGAAACTCCCGGAACTACATCTGCAGCTCCCATTGCCATTCCTTTTAAAGTAATGATCACATAATCCTTTATTGTTCTGCTCATATCTTTGGTTTATGTCACGAATATACAGGAAGTTCATGAATAATGAGTATAGACATTCTTCGTATCTTTACGAGTATTAAAAAATCTACAAATCATCATGAAAAAAACATCATTACTCCTTTTTATTTTATCACTATTGATCTTAAGCTGTGGAGATTCTAAATCTAAAAAAGAGAATTCAGAAATAGTTAAAAATGAACCTGCTGTTAAAATTTCACCGATAAAACATGCCACTACGGTAATCGAATTTGAGGGAAAGACCATTTATATCGATCCAACAGGAGGAGCTGAAGCCTTTAAGGAATATAACAAACCAGACATTATTTTGATCACAGATATCCATGGCGATCATATGAATATGACGACTTTGGGAGAATTAGATATGAAAGAAGCCACATTGATCACACCAAAAGCGGTAGCGGAAAAAATGAGTAATGTTGCTTTTAAAGATTTATTTGTTTTAAACAATGGTGAGACAAAAGATCTTGGATTTATGTCTGTTGAGGCCATTCCAATGTACAATTTAAGAGAAGAAGCTTTAAAATTTCATCAAAAAGGAAGAGGAAATGGATATGTTCTTACCATCAATAAGGAAAGAATCTACTTTTCCGGAGATACTGAAGACATTCCTGAAATGAGAGCATTACAAAATATTGACAAAGCATTCGTATGTATGAACCTACCTTATACCATGACAGTAGAAAGTGCAGCGAGTGCAGTGTTGGATTTCAAACCAAAACAAGTCTACCCATATCACTACCGAGGCACTAATGGCAAAAGCGATGTGGTAAAGTTTCAAAGTTTGGTAGAGGCTGGAAACAAGGACATCGAAGTGGTTCAACTGAAATGGTACTAAAGAAAAAATAAAAGACAAAAAAAGCCGAGAGAAATTCTCGGCTTTTTTTCAATTAATTAACCCTTATTTATTCGGTTGCCTTTTTATAATCAAGGAGTAATTTCTGCACTTGTTTCATCTCGTAAACATTTGGGAATAGTTCTTTGATAATGGTATGATAATCGTAATCGATCTTCATTCCTTTGATCAAATGGTCTAACCCATAAGAATTCTTCGATAAAACATAGAAAACCCCGGACAACCTATACTCGATTTCTGCAAAATCTTTGTATAATTTTTGTGCTTTGAACAGGGTATTCAAAGCATCGTTATAATCACCTAAAAAAACCATGACATCTGCCAATGCTATATAAATATCAACGGATTCATCTTTTAAATCCAGACAAGATTCTAATCCTTTGATAGCTTCCTCAAAAAAGTTTAGTTTGATATTAATATCTGCATACTTTCTCCAGTAAAGTGCATTATTATCATCAATCTTTAAAGCCTTTGAAATATAGTATAAGGCTTTCTGATAATCTCCTTGAGCATGATAAGCATCGGTTAATAAGATCCATCCTTTGTCTAATAACGGATCCTCATGTACTGCCTTTTTATAGTAGCTAATGGCAGTATCCTTTTCACCTAATTCATGATAACACTCACCTACTCTAACATAAGCGTATGCTGTTGGATCGTCTAACTCCAATGTGATCATATAATTTTTGATAGCGTTCTCATATTCTGCTAATTGCTCATATGACTTTGCTTTTTCTAAATAAGCACCAATAAAAGATTCATCAATAAGGACGGCATAATCAAAACAGGTCAAAGCCTCTTTAAACCTATTTAATACATAATATTGTCTTCCTAATTGATGCCAAGCTACCTCGCTGTAAGGATTGCTATCAATGTATTTATTCAAAAATGAAATTGCCTGTTCATGGTCCTTTTCCATATCAAAGCAATACACAACATTGTATAAAGCGGAATAATCTTCAAAGTCTACATCTATACATTTTGCAAAGCTCAAACGTGCATTCTCAAAATCATCTAGGTATAGATACTCCATTCCCATCAGTGACCAAATATCAACTTTATCATTAGAATGTATCAAAGCGATCTTTAAATTCTGAACCGCCTCTTGATGTCTTCCTCCTTTCGATAAAATGGTCGCCTTTTGAATATACACCTCTTCATTGTTCGGTGCCATCTCTTCAATTTTCAATACTTTTTTAGCAGCTTGTTCTAATTTATCATCAAAGATCAAGATCTCTACTTCAAGTAATTTAAGATCTATGGAGGTGGGGTGTTGTTGGAGTCCGAGTTGAACTGCCTTTTTTGCGAGATTATGCTTTCCGGTGTCAAGATAATGAACTATAATCTCCTCAAATTCAACTAAATCGAAGAAATAAACACTATTGGTTTTTAACATCGATTCAAATTTAGACAATGGCATACGCAACTTTGATTTGAATTTCTACTTTAAAGTTAGTATTCCATTTAAGCCTCCTAGGAAAGTCGCAACATTGTTTTCAACAAAATAATTAACAATTCAATATACCTCCTTCTCTATTGAGCACTGACTTTGCACTCTTCAAATTGGTTTTCAGAGACTTGAGAGATATTTTTACAGATAGATTATTTTGATCTTTTTTTGAATGAATATATTTCGTCACAACTCGAAGAACAAGCTCATATAAATTCTTATTCTTTTTCTTCAACTAGAAACAACACAGGCATCATTTGGTAGTCCATGTTTTTTACAGTAGCTTTGCCGAAGTCAATGTAACAGCCGAATGTAGCGTTTCTCATGAGCAAAAAAGTCCTTCTTAACTCTAAAGAAATTGAAATTATCTTACACAGATTGGCCTGTCAATTGATTGAAAATCACGACGACTTTTCAGACTCCGTTTTAATTGGTTTACAACCAAGAGGAAGTCATTTTGCACAAAGACTTGTTAAGATACTCCGAGAGGATTATGAGATTCAAGGACTGGATCTTGGGTTATTAGATATCACCTTTTTTAGAGACGACTTTAGACGACGAGAAGCCCCTTTAGAGGCTGCGAATACACAGATCGATTTTTTAATCGAGAACAAAAAAGTGGTTTTAATTGATGATGTACTTTATTCAGGAAGAAGTGTGAATGCAGCTCTTACAGCCATACAATCTTATGGAAGACCAGAGCATGTTGAGTTGTGTGTATTAATAGATAGAAGATTCAGTAGACATCTGCCGATTCAGCCCGATTATCGTGGGAGACAAGTAGATGCTATTAATGAAGAAAGAGTTACTGTGAACTGGAAAGAATTACATAAAAAAGACACGGTTTATATAGAGAACAAATAATATGAAGCAGTTAAGCGTAGAACATTTACTAGGAATTAAATACCTGAACAAAAATGACATCGACCTTATTTTTGAAACTGCCAATCATTTTAAAGAGGTTCTTAATAGACCTATTAAGAAAGTTCCTTCTCTACGTGATATTACCATAGCCAACTTATTCTTTGAAAACAGTACTAGAACCAAACTTTCATTTGAATTAGCAGAAAAACGCCTTTCTGCAGATGTGATCAATTTTTCTGCAAGTCAGTCTTCTGTTAAAAAAGGAGAAACCTTAATCGATACTGTTAATAATATCCTTTCCATGAAAGTAGATATTGTTGTAATGAGACATGGCAATGTGGGTGCAGGAGTGTTTTTATCTAAACATGTGGATGCTAAAATCATCAACGCGGGAGATGGAACTCATGAACATCCAACACAAGCCTTATTGGACAGTTATTCGATAAAAGAAACATTGGGTTCTGTAAAAGGTAAAAAAGTAGTTATCGTAGGTGACATTCTTCACTCGAGAGTAGCACTTTCAAACATCTTTGCCTTAAAACTGCAAGGTGCTGAAGTAAAAGTTTGTGGTCCAACAACTTTGATTCCGAAATACATTAATAGCTTAGGAGTTGAAGTTGAAACAAATATTAAAAAAGCCCTTGAATGGTGTGATGTGGCTAATGTATTAAGAGTTCAACATGAAAGAATGGACATCAAATACTTTCCATCAACCAGAGAATACACCCAGCTATTCGGGATCAATAAGGAGATCCTAGACAATTTAGGTAAGAAGATCACCATTATGCACCCAGGACCCATCAACAGAGGAGTAGAAATTACTAGTGATGTTGCTGATGCCGACCAATCAATTATTCTTAATCAAGTTGAAAATGGTGTCGCAGTAAGAATGGCTGTTATCTATTTACTCGCCCAACAAATCAAAAGATAAATGAAGATCCAAAAAGGTGACGCATATAATCTGATAAGCATTGAAGATTCTTCTTTCGAAGAATTCACTAAGAATACATCCTCATTTCAATCCAATCATCTAGTGATTGAAGTTTCTGAAAACCTTAACATTGACGAGAAAAAAATCTCTTTACTTTTAGACCTTTCAGCACAGTATAAAGAAAATGGCATGTCATTTGTACTGATCAAAGCAGGAATTGATATTGATGATTTCCCAGAAACCTTAAATATCGTTCCTACATTACAAGAAGCTGAAGATATATTAGAGATGGAAGCCATTGAGCGCGACCTAGGTTTTTAAGAAACATAAGTATGATAAAAAAAATACTTTTTACACTTTTTCTTTTCACAGCAACGTTAGTGTTTTCTCAGAAAACGTTAACCAAATTATCTGCTGCACCGAATCCGTTCGTAAATCAAACAAAGATCAAATTCGAATCGAATTCTGATCAAACCATTGTTCTAATTGTCAAAAATGTTTTAGGAAGAACAGTTTACAATAAAAAACACAAGATCAAAAAAGGAAAGAACTCCATTCCTTTCAGTAAAGACAGACTTAAGTCTGGTATGTATATTTACGCAATTAGAAATAACAAAGAATTGATCTCAAAACGATTTGTGATTAAATGAGTTTAGTTCTAACCATCCTTGGTTGTCATTCAGCAACCCCAAGAGTAAACGCACATCCTACTTCACAATATTTAGAAATAAATTCAAGGCACTTTTTGATAGATTGCGGTGAAGGAACTCAGCGTCAAATGAGAAAATATAAAGTTGGCTTTTCTAAGATCAACCAAATATTTATTTCTCATTTACATGGAGATCATGTATTCGGATTGGTAGGCCTTATCTCTACCTTCGGGATTTTAAATCGTGAGAAACCGCTACAAATATTCGGACCAAAAGGAATAAAAGAACTGATTACTACACAATTGAATATTTCCCAGTCTCATGTAAAATACGATCTCAATTTTACGGAATTGAACTCTAAAAAAAGTGAACTAATTTTTGAAGATGACAAAGTTGAAGTTCGTACCATTCCTTTAAAGCACAGAATTTATACAAACGGATTTCATTTCAAAGAAAAACTCAGACCTAGAAAACTCAATTTAGAGGCGATTAAAATGTTTGAAGAAATTGAAGTCTGTGATTATAACAACCTCAAAGCAGGTAGAGACTTTACACTTAATTCTGGGGACATTGTTAAAAATGAGCAACTCACTTTTGACCCTCCAAAACCCAAGAGTTACTCATACTGCAGCGACACTTCATACAAACCAAATATTGTTGACCTGGTCTTTGAATCAGATCTGATGTATCACGAGTCCACCTTTCTTTCGGACAGAGAGGACCTTGCGGATAAAACAGGGCACTCTACAGCAAAACAAGCCGCTCAAATCGCCGAATCTGGCAAAGTTGGACAACTGATTCTAGGACATTATTCTAGTCGTTATTCAGACATCAGCTTGTTTAAAAAGGAGGCACAAAAAGTCTTCAAAAATGTGATTCTGGCAGAAGCTGGAAAAAAGATCAGTATTGATTCATAGATAATAAAACCAAAGTGCAGGCAACCTCTGCTTCTATTTCATTTTCTTTTAATAAACTAATCAATTCTGGATTTTCTGTTCCAGGATTAAAAATCACACGATTCGGATTCAATTCTATGATGTAATCGTAATAATCTTTTTGATTTCTAGGATTTAAATACAAGGTAATGGTATCTAAATTATCATGGTGTTTTTTCTCTTTTGAAATCGCAACATCTTCAACCATTCCTTCACGCAGTCCAAAGGCCACAACCTCAATATTAGCGGCTCTTAACCTATGAATTGCCATGTTCGAATATCTACTAGAATTTAAAGAAGCTCCAAGGACTAAGGTCTTTTTCATGATGTGTTAATAAATCGTTAAACAGTGTTAAACCGGGTAACAAAGTTACGATATGTCCAGTCTATTAGACGACATAAATAAGAACTTAAAATTAACCGAATGAAAAAATTACTGCTTTTATGCGCTCTTGTATTATCGTACAATTCTTTTGCGCAGATGGCAAAAGATGAACTTCCGAAACCAGGTGTTATTTCTGGAACGGTAGTAGATGGTAGTACGAATGAACCCCTTCCTTACGTGAACATTGTTGTAAAAGACATGGCTAATAAAGTCTTAACGGGAGGAATCACAGAAGACAATGGAACTTTTAAAGTAAAAGATATCCCACGTGGAAATAGTATGGTTGAAATTCAATTCATGGGATTTGAAACTTACTCCACAAAAATTAATATTAGCTCTAAAAGCAAAAAAATAGAGCTTGGAAAGATTACCTTAAAAGAATCGACTGCTGTACTTGACGAAGTTGTTGTAAGAGCTGAAACTTCAACAGTGGTTCAAAAAGTAGATAGAAAGGTAATTACCGTTGGTAAGGACTTAACAGCTGCTGGTACAACAGCGGTGGAGCTTTTGAACAACGTTCAGTCTGTAAGTGTAGACCAACAAACTGGTGCATTAAGTCTTAGAGGAAACTCTAACGTAATCGTACTTGTTGATGGTAGACCTACAAACATTCCAACTGCACAGTTGTTACGTCAGTTACCTTCTAACTCTATCAAGAGTATTGAATTAATCACGAACCCATCTGCAAAATACAATCCAGATGGTAACTCAGGAATCATCAATATTATCTTGAACAAGAATGCAAATATTGGATTCAACGGAAGTCTTGATACTGGTATTACTTGGGGAAGATTAACAAGATATAACGCTTCTACCAATATGAACTATAAAACAGGAAAAGTAAACTTCTTTATGAACTATGGTTACAATGGTGGTGACCAATTTAATAGAG
>CAZDKB010000063.1:0-14875 GCA_964505885.1 uncultured Flavobacterium sp. | reverse complement strand
GAAGGCATTTTAACGGGTTCCGAGTTCTCATTATACATTCTGATATGAGGAGCGAACAATAAATACCATGAAGCAAAAGAAGAATTCTCTTCCAATCGAATTTGCGACTTGATGGTATTTTTTAATCGATATCTAACAATAGGTTTTGCCTCAAATAACATCCCTGCATCCCCGGGTGGATTGTCAGAGAAATTCAAATTAACACTGGCATCCTCACCAATCAAATAATAATCAGACTGAGCATTTGTAGGAAGCATTACAAACAAGGCGAATACAAAAAACAAATATTTCATAACAAAGAATTTAGAATATGTGTATGACAATGTAGCAATTCTTAAATTGCTGTAAAGTATGTCCATAAATTATTGATTTTGATTAGTTATCGTTTGATAAGATCATATCTCTTACCCATTGATTTGGGATCATATCAATCGTGATATTGATTCGATCTCGCTCACTTTTATTAATCACTTGATGAGGGTCTGTCAGTCTCATATACCAGCACTCACCTGGTTTCATAGGAATGATCTTATTGTTTAAATAAAAATCGGCATTCTCATCTTTGATTACGGGTATTGTCAAACGAATTACAGATTTCTCAACTTGCAATCCTAAGGTGACATCTCTGTGCTCTTTTACCACATTCCCTTTTTCCAATCGCAAAG
Organism: uncultured Flavobacterium sp.; assembly: GCA_964505885.1. Lineage (GTDB taxonomy): Bacteria > Bacteroidota > Bacteroidia > Flavobacteriales > Flavobacteriaceae > Polaribacter. The sequence continues at coordinate 14,210 of CAZDKB010000063.1, read as the reverse complement.
CTCTTACCAATGTTACAGTGGTATGTTCCTGAAACTGTTCTACAATACTCTTTAAATAAGGAGAATCTTCAAGCATTTTTGTATTCAACCAATCACACCAAGAACCATCTGCATAATCTTCGGCAGGAGGAGGAAATGGAATACTCGGATCTACCAAATGAGCCGGAGATCTTAAAGGCAGCACATCATAATACAAGAACTGATTCAAACCAATACTCTCTATTTCTTTGGTGAGTTTTTCTACATCAAAGGCTAAGGGTAGTTTGATAGCATCATTCTTTGTATCTACCGGTTCTAGAATTGTCGTGCTCATAAGTGATCAATTTAAGTTCTGACCGAAATTTACTAAAACAAAAAACTCCCGAAAAGGGAGGTTGAAAAAACAGGTATTTTTACCTGTTTTTAATCTTTAATTTAAAATACTCTGCTGAAAACCTTTTCGCAGATTTCCTAAAAGATTCCAATTAAAAAACTTGAGAAAGTAAGTCTTGAGAATTATCTTTACGAGGCTTTGCATAAAAGTATGCAAAAGCACTAATTCTCAAATACCTATCAAAATTCTATGAAGGCGTTGTTTATTACTCGCGAATTCCCTCCTTACGTTTATGGTGGTGCAGGAGTTCATGTTGAATATCTTTCAAAAGAGCTTGCCAAATTAATGGACATCGATGTTCGTTGTTTTGGGGATCAAGATGAAACGAAGGGAAATAATAGTGTTACGGGTTATGAATACGGTGGTGAAAAGTTTGCAGATGCAAATGCCTTATTAAAACCAGTTCTTCAAACCTTACATGCCAATATTGAGATGAACATTAATAACATCGATGCCGATGTGGTTCATTGTCATACTTGGTATAGCAACTTTGGTGGAATTTTAGCTAAATTAATGTACGGAACACCGCTAGTTGTGACTACTCATTCTCTAGAACCTCTTCGCCCATGGAAACGCGAACAATTGGGTCGTGGTTATGACACTTCTTCTTGGATCGAAAAAACAACTATCGAAATGGCTGATGCGATCATCGCCGTTTCTGAAGAAACAAAAGAAGATGTTTTAAAACATTTTGACGTAGACGAATCTAAAGTTCATATTGTCTATAATGGGATCGATCTTGAGGAATATCAAGAAAGCTCTTCAACTGCCTCATTGATCAAACACGGTATTGATCCGGATCAACCTTTTGTGCTTTTTGTGGGTAGGATCACACGTCAAAAAGGAATCATTCATTTGGTAAATGCGATCAAACATTTGGATGACAATATTCAAGTTGTTCTTTGTGCTGGTGCACCAGACACAGAAGATATCGCCAAGGAAATGGAGGAACTAGTTGCAGAAGCCAAAAAGACAAGAGATAACATCATATGGATTGATGAGATGCTTCCTAAAAATGAAATCATCGAGTTGTATTCTCATGCAACGGTTTTTTGTTGCCCGTCTATTTACGAACCTTTTGGCATCATAAACATAGAGGCAATGGCATGTAACACCGCAGTAGTTGCAAGTGCTGTTGGAGGAATTAAAGAAGTGGTAGTGCATGGAGAAACTGGACTACTAGTTCCTGTAGAACAACAAAATGTAGCACCTTTTGAACCATTAGATCCCGAGCAATTTGCCAAAGATCTAGCTGAGGGTGTGAATCAATTGGTTGCGGATGACGATCTACGTAAGAAGATGGAAGTCAACGGAAGAAAAAGAGTTGAAGACAAATTCAGCTGGACAGAAATTGCAAAAGAAATTAAAACTATATACGAATCCTTAGTATAACAAATCATGATCAACAACAAAGTATTAGCGATTATCCTAGGAGGTGGACAAGGAACAAGACTTCACCCATTAACCGAAAGTAGATCAAAACCTGCGGTACCTATTGCAGGAAAATATAGATTGGTTGATATTCCAATTTCTAACTGTATCAACTCAGATGTAAAAAGAATGTACGTTTTAACTCAATTTAACTCGGCATCTCTGAACAAACACATTAAAAACACCTATCATTTTAGTTTTTTCAGTTCTGCTTTTGTCGATGTACTAGCGGCTGAACAAACACCTCATAATAAAACATGGTTCCAAGGTACAGCAGATGCGGTAAGACAAGGTATGCATCACTTTTTAAAGCATGATTTTGATTACTTCTTGATCTTATCTGGTGATCAATTGTATCATATGGACTATGACAAAATGATCAAAGCTCATGAAAAAGCAAATGCAGATATTTCTATTGCTACCATTCCTGTTGATGCTAAGGATGCAACAGGATTTGGAATCTTAAAATCAGATGAAGATAATGTGATCAGATCTTTTATAGAAAAACCTTCAACTGATCTTTTAAAGGACTGGGGTTCTGAGGTAAGTGATGAGATGAAAAAACAAGGAAGACATTATTTGGCTTCTATGGGAATCTATATTTTCAACAGAGGACTCTTGAAGAAATTCTTAGATGAATCTGATTCCATTGATTTTGGTAAAGAAATCATTCCTCAAAATATTGATAAGTACAAGACTATGAGTTATCAATTTGAGGGTTATTGGACGGATATCGGAACCATCGAATCTTTCTTTAAGGCAAATATTGGGCTGACCGATAATATTCCTGATTTTGATCTTTACACTATGAAAAACAGAGTGTATACAAGAGCGCGTATTCTTCCTACTACAAAGATTGAAGGTACCGTTTTGAAGAACGCAGTGATCGCTGAAGGTTGTTTGATCAATGCGAAATCTGTTGAAAGCTCGGTGATCGGAATTCGATCTAGGATTGGTGCGAATTCTGTCGTAAAGAATACCTATATGATGGGATCTGATATTTATGAATCCATAGATGAATTATCGCAAGAAGGTCATGTTCCTTTAGGAATAGGATACAACTGCGACATCAAAAATGCGATCCTAGACAAAAACTGTAGAATTGGTGATGAAGTAACCATTCACGGTGGTGAACATTTAGAGGATGCAGAAACAGAAATGTATACTATCAAAGATGGAATTGTAGTCATCAAAAAAGATGCTGTGATCCCCAAAGGTTTTAGCCTTTAATTAGAAAGATCAAATAGATAACCTAGCGTTATCGTAAAGAAATTGGTGGAATCTAAATTTCCTTCCCTACTTATGGGACTTGGAAGGTTTAGGTTCCATCCTACTTCTACGTCCCAACTACTTGTCGTATACGATATGGGGATGCTCAATTGAGTATTAAGCAGCGTAAACTCTTCGTTCACAGCAAACATTGGTGGAGCTCCAGGTCTTGGAGGAAGTAAAAAGGAAATCGCCTGTTCAGCAATTAAAAAATTCATTTGTGGTCTAAACTTGATGGCATAATCAGATCCTCTATCCAAAGCCAAATTCCCATAAATGCGTGCTGATAACTGCACTGATTGTTCCGATCCGAATAAATAGGAACCCGCAAAAACCGCTCCCACCGTTCTATTGGTATTTCTTACTCCCAAAAAAGCATCTATTGAATTATTGAAATCGTCAAACCCATCACTAAAGAAGAAACGAGAATATCCAATATTATAATGGAGATTCTTGGATTTGCCAATTGTATTACCATAACCAGCAGTTACGCTGACAAAATCCCAATTTGGATTCTGTTTTTCAAAGTAAACGGAAGTTACAGAAGCATTAAAACCTGAAGAATGGAAATAAGAAATCTGTGGAGTAATATTCAACTGATCAACTCCAATGTCTCTCCCAGCAAAAAATGTATTTGAGTTGTAGGTTACAGACGAGTAAATAAAACTATACTCGTTGATCGAATTCAAGAGATCATCTACCAATTGCTGATCACTAAAAAACAGTTCATCCAGCAGGCTATCAATCTCTTGATCTTCATTTGTCTCTTGACCGTATGAAACAAAAGAAGTTGCTATTGTAAATAATAGCAACTTGAGTAGATTCCACTGTTTTTTGAACCTAGGATAATTCATTTAACACTAATTATCTCTCGGTTTTTTCCTATCTCTTCTGGATCGTTCTAAGCGATCCTTGAACATTTTTCTTTGATTATCTGTAAGAGACCTTCTCAACTTTTCTCTGGTCATTCTCAATCTCGTCTCTTGCTTTCTTACCAAATTCTTCTGCTGTTTGGTAAAAGTCTTCACCAACATTTTCTTTCGATCAGCCAGTGGAACGGTCTTATCAGTAAGAATTCTAAGTTGCTCTTTGGTCAAGGATTTCTTCAGAGTTTCACGATTATTCTTGATCATCTCCTTTTCCTTTCTCAGCAAAGCTTTCTGCTCTTTGGTCAATTCTTTCATGATCAGATCATATTTGTTGGCCTGAGAGAATCCTGATTGAATACTCATCAATCCTATCAACATAGAGAAAAGTAAAATCTTAGAAGTAATTTTTTTCATGACTCAAAGCTTTAAAAGAAACCGTGCCTGTTTTGTACTTTTTCATAACTCAACGAAATTAAGCACGGTCTCTATTGTTACAAAGGTAACCAAATCAACCTTTTATTTATTGTTAACTGCAACTGTCTTTAGCTGCTTGATATTCATCACTATTATTTATTGTCTGCGTTGTTCCGTCTTCAAAGACAATATCTACTGGAAACACCAAGCTAGGTCTTTGATGTACTCCTGGATTTGCTTCATACCATGCGCGGATCAATTCTCTGTCATCCTCAGAGTTCAATGTAATTATTGAATCATCTGGCATGGTTACCGAATAAGGGTATACAAGATCAAAACAACGAACTGTTCTGCATCCCTCTCTGGCTTCTATCAGTTCTTCTTGAGAATTAATGGTTGCGGTTGTACCATCTTGATACTCAATTTGAATAGGAAACACCAACTCTGGTCTTTCATCAGTCCCTGGATTGGCCTGATACCACGCTCTAACCAATGCTCTGTCTGCTCTGCTTTCTAAAGTGATTACAGAATCATCTGGCATGGTCAATGAAAATGGGAATGAAATTCTAAAACAACTTCTTCTACGTCTGTGTCTTGGTCTTCTTCTATCTTCTAACTGACGGCCATTGGTATCAAAAAAAGCACGATTCAATTCAGAAGTAAAAGATCCTTCCGTTGTAATCAATCGAACCTCAAATCCTAATCCTTCGGCTTTCGCTATTTCGTAAATGTCGTCATTGGCAAAATCAGTTTCTAAATCTGACTGTGCTGCTGACGGCAAATCTGATGTTGATACAATGGTTCTACTTGCTGAAGTTTCTATTGCTGTGATTAAAGCATCGTCATCAAGATCTGTTATATCTGAACTATCTGAACAAGAGGTAAACAGAACTGTGGTCATAAAAAGTGCAGAAATCATTAGAAAAATGATACTTCCTTTTAATACTCTAGTTTCGGTGTTTGTTGTTTTCATAATCGAATTTCTTTAGTTAATAATCGTTTCTGATATCTTAGAACTCGATAGTTTCAAATAGTTTGGTTTACCTTATAAAATTATATTGTCTAGCAATGATTCATTCGTGTAATTATCTAATAATGAATCTTCTACAAATAATGAATTTATTATAATTTCTTCCATTTCTTTTTCTTTATCTGCCTCTTCAACTACTTCTGACACCAATACATCTTCAAGAAAATCATTCATACCGTCATCATCAACAAACAAGGATTCTATCAGAATATCATTGGAGGCAATCTCCATTTCCACTTGGTCATTTAATTGAAACCAAACTGTCATTAACACTAATATCGCAATCGATGCTGCTATCTGGAATGATCTTCTCAAATAGAATACTGGAACTATTTTAGGTTCATCTTCTTGCTGAACCAAATCCATGATAGATTTCTTAGAAGAGGTAAAATATCCTTCCGGAACATCCATTCCCAAAAAGTCTTTATGCTTCTCTGAAGGATTCGTTTTAGGACGATTTAAAAAGTCGTTTTGATTACTCATAATATTATTAGACCCTAATAGTTTGTATTAGTTTGTTTTTAATTTAATTTTTTCTTCAATTTTTTTAACCGCAGCGTAATACCCTGATTTCAAAGTGTTTTCACTGACCTCTAGCACTTCAGAAATCTCTCTAAAACTCAGATCATCAAAATATTTCATTTGAAAAACACGCTTTTGCTTGTTGGGCAGATCGGCCACGATCTCTAATAAATAGCTATGTAATTCTTCTCCATCAAAGAATTCGGATTCCTTTAATTTACCCAATTGATAATCCGAAACCTCTTCTATGGATAGATGTCTTCTCTTTTTCTCTCTTTCCAAAAATCGTAAGGATTCATTGTACGCGATTCTAAAGATCCAAGTTAGAAGTTTACTCTTGCCTTCAAACTTCTCTACACTCTTATAAACTCTAACAAATGTATTCTGTAAGACATCGTTAGCATCTTCATGATCATAAACCATTTTTCGAACATGCCAATAAATCCTCTCTTGATATAGATCTAGGAGTTCTGAAAAAGCACGGTCTTTATGCCGTCTACTTTGAAGTCGTTTTATGAGCTTGGCCTCGTTGCTCAATGCTGGTTGATTAGGTTTCTAAGGTATACATTTTTTTAGACCCTAAGAATGTAAAAAAGTTTGAAAAATTTAGAAGTTTACGCTTTTCTCATCGCGAATAGTCCAAATAGAGGACCTATGGCAAGAATCATAAAAATATAGATGGAAGAACTTTGAGCAGTAAGAATGGTTAAAATTTGAATACTGACAATTGTAATTGCAAAACCGATACAATTGACCAAAGTAAGTGCGGTTCCTTTCATCTTGGGATCGGCACTTTTGGCAACTAAAGTGGAAAACATCGGAGAATCGGCGATTACCATAATACCCCAAAAGATCAAAAATATTATCAGGACCAAGGTAGATTCCTGAAAATAGAAATAAGGAATAGCAAGACAGCATAGGGCAGAAAAGCTCAGAGCTATGTTGGCTACTTTTTTAGGACCTATTTTTTGGGAAATAATACCGCCCAGAATACAAGAAATCAAGCCAATTCCAATGATGAGAAATGACCATAAAGAAACATTGATCTCAACATCTGTTTTGATGGAAAATCGAGATAGAAGAACAGGAACAAATGCCCAGAAAGCATACAACTCCCACATATGACCAAAATATCCAAAAACAGCAGCTTTCAGTTTCTGATTCCTAAAGATCTTAGAAAAGGCAGAAAGGTCTAACTTCTGACTTGCCTTTCTAAAAGGACCATCGGGAACAAAAAGAACCAAGATACTTCCACCTAAAACCGCCAATACAGAGGTAGTATAAATCACATATTTCCATGGAACGTCAGAGGTCAAATCTTTTAACATATGAGGAAAGGCTGTACCCAACACGAGAGCACCAACCAAAAATCCAAGAGATCGACCCAATTTTTTATCGTAATAATCGGCCGCGATCTTCATTCCTACAGGATAGATACCTGCTAAAAAAAATCCCGTGATAAATCTGAACATTAATAAAGTAGCTAAAGTATTCCCTTGTAAGATCATTCCTAAATTTGCCGCACTCCCCAGAAATGCACTCAAGAAAAAGATCTTAGATGGAGAGAAGCGATCGGCTATGGTGAAAAAAGCAAATACTAAGGTTCCCGTAATAAAGCCAAATTGCACCGCTGAAGTCAGATGACCTATAGCCTCATATGATAATTGATAATCTTGTATCAATCCGCCCATGACCCCATTACTTGCAAACCAGAGCGATGTGCAACAGAATTGAGATAGAATGATAATAGGTAATATTCGCTTGGGAACTTTCACTCGGGTTAGTCTTTTTTGATAGACGAATGTAATAAGAAAAAACGGAGTCATAATTTTTCTAAATACTTACATCAATAATTTCAAAATATATCTATTGATATTTCTTATGATGATGATTATTTTTACCCTCGACTAAATTGAAGACCATGAAGATCATTATTTCACCAGCGAAATCATTAGACTTTGAAAATAAAGCGAATACTAGTTTGCATACTCAACCTGCTTTTTTAGATCAGTCCGAGAAACTGAACAAGAAGTTAAAAACACTTTCAAGAAAAAAATTGGGTGAATTAATGAGTATCTCCCCTGCTCTTGCAGAACTGAATTACGGAAGAAATCAAGAATGGCAACAACCATTTGATTTGAACAATGCCAAGCAAGCAGTTTATGCTTTTACTGGAGAAGTATACCGCGGATTGGATATCACTTCACTTCCAGAAGAAAAAATTCCCGCTCTTCAGGACAAACTAAGAATCCTTTCTGGTTTATACGGACTTTTAAAACCTCTTGATCTAATTCAACCTTATCGTTTAGAGATGGGCACAAGAATTAAGGTAGGGAGAAGAGATAATCTCTATAAGTTTTGGGATACAGATTTAGCTAAAGCCTTAAACAATGAAATGGAAGATGGAGAATTATTGATCAATCTTGCCAGTGCAGAGTATTTCAAAGCAGTGCCAAAAAAAGCATTGAAAAATGAGATGATTACTCCTGTATTCAAGGAATTAAAGAATGGGCAATATAAGACCATCATGACCTTCGCAAAAAAAGCACGTGGATTAATGGTGAGATACATCCTAGATCATGATGTGAATTCTCTCGAAGAGTTAAAGGGATTCAATTATGAAGGATATGGATTCGCTGAATCTATGTCTACAAATACTGAACTGGTTTTCACTCGCTAGTTCTTCTTCATTCTAAACATCACCCAAACGTGTGGAGCGGTCACTGCGAATAGAATTAGAAAAATCGCAGAACTAAAAAGACTTTCATCCATTACAAAATAGAGTGTTAGTAATCCTACAATACTAATAGTCCAAAATGGCATGGCTTTTTTTAAATAAAACAGAAGGCTTTTTTTATTGGTATTACCTGACAAATAATTTGTTTGATCCATAATTGAAGGAATGCTATGCCAAAAAATGAAATAAAGCCCAAAACCAAAGATCAAATTTGTGAATCTAAAGGCAATAAATAATAATGTCAGATTTAGGATCTCTCTCAATAGATTAAATGTAAATACGTTCTTTTTATTCAATCCATAGATCAATAAAACCGATAGTATACCGGCACTAGTTAATGTTCCTATCACAATTGAATTCTCAGGAAAAGCTTGTCCAGTTAGTTCAATTACTATGTTTTGAACCTCTTCCATATTCTGACTAAACATCATCCCAAAAATGATCAAGCCGTAAAAAAGATAAAAACTATACTGTAACCATTTGGCCGATTGAATACTGTTTTCAAAGTGCTGTTCTCCGAAATGATATCCGCTAATAAGGATAAAAAGAAGTAAAGAGATAAACGAGTGAATAAAGAAACTAAGAACACATAAACTGATCAAACCATTATAACCAAGGACAGATTTTATGAAATTTGAGGAACTTTTCTCAAATTGTTTAAGGATCAAAAGATCATTTGCTCCATGTACGATTCCAAGAGTTAATATCAATAAATAGGCTATAGAATCTGCCATTAACCCTTGAAACTGGTAACCTACCCATATCAGTATAATTGTAAAAATTATCTTAAAATATTGATAATCTAGCATTTATTTTGATGTTTATTTAACAAAGTAATATTTTTTTTCTTATTTTTGTTTAACTCTAAGTTAAAAAGCTTAAACAAATCTAATAACTATTAATCAAGTATTATGAATTACTTACTAAATTATTTATCGGTTGCTCCGATGAAAATGGACGATTACGTTGGTTTTACATTCTTCGTTGGATGTATGGCCATGATGGCTGCTTCGGCATTCTTTTTCTTTTCAATGAACACATTTGATAAGAAATGGAGAACTTCTATCCTAGTTTCAGGATTGATTACTTTTATTGCCGCTGTACACTACTGGTATATGAGAGACTATTGGGCATCAAATGCTGAGTCTCCAACTTTCTTCCGTTATGTAGATTGGGTTCTTACTGTACCATTAATGTGTGTTGAGTTCTATTTAATCTTAAAAGTTGCAGGAGCTAAGAAATCACTTATGTGGAGATTGATCTTCTTATCAGTGGTTATGTTAGTGACAGGTTACTTTGGAGAAGCAGTAGACAGAGACAATGCTCAAATCTGGGGTCTTGTTTCAGGAATCGCTTACTTCGTAATCGTATATGACATTTGGCTTGGATCTGCTAAGAAATTGGCAGTTGAAGCAGGAGGTGCTGTATTAAGCGCACACAAAACATTATGTTGGTTTGTATTAGTTGGATGGGCAATCTACCCAATTGGATACATGGCCGGAACTCCAGGATGGTATGATGGCCTAAACGGTGTATTAGACATGGATGTGATTTACAACATCGGTGATGCAGTTAACAAAATTGGATTTGGTCTAGTTGTTTACAACTTAGCAGTTCAAAGCTCTAAAGAGTAGTTAGTTAATTTTTAGTTAGTAAATCCCAAGGACTTCTCCCTAATGGTCTTTGGGATTTTTTTATGCTAACAATCTGCCAAACCAACGGTAATGGCTAAACCTCCTTCTGAGGTTTCTTTGTAGTTCTTGTTCATATCTTTAGCGGTTTCCCACATCGTATCTATCACAGAATCTAAAGGAACTAATGACTCTTGTGGATTCGTCTCCAATGCCAATTCTGCAGCATTAATTGCCTTGATAGCTCCCATAGAATTTCTTTCAATGCATGGCACTTGTACTAATCCTCCAATAGGATCGCAGGTCAATCCTAAATGATGCTCCATGGCTATTTCTGCAGCTTGTAGAACCTGAGAAGGAGTTGCTCCTAATAATTCTGCCAAAGCGCCAGCTGCCATTGCTGAGGATACACCAATTTCCGCCTGACAACCTCCCATTGCTGCCGATATGGTAGCATTCTTTTTAAAAATACTTCCAATTTCACCTGCAACTAATAAGAACTTTTTGATATGCTCAAAGTCTGCTTGATGATTCTCTATGACAAGATAATACATGAGAACGGCCGGAATTACTCCAGCACTTCCATTGGTTGGAGCCGTTACAACTCTACCTAAAGAGGCATTTACTTCATTAACCGACAAAGCAAAACAACTTACCCATTTTAGGATTTCCCGAAATTTAACTTCTGTACCTCTAATCGCTCGTATCCAGTCATGCTGATCTTTATAAGATGCCCCTTTGATAAGCTTTACATGGGTATCATAAGCTCTTCTTCTAACATTGAGTCCGCCAGGGAGTTTACCCTCCGTATGACACCCTATATACATGCATTCAAGCATGGTGTTCCAAACCTTTTTTAATTCGGTATCTATTTCATCTTCAGATCGCAGTTCTAACTCATTTTTCCATACAATTTCAGAAATAGAAAGACCCGATTGATGGCAGTAATCTTCTAATTGTTTGGCTCTTTCAATTGGAAAAGGAAAGTTCTTCTTTTCTAAGGATTCAATTTTAAAATTTAGTTCTTCCTGAACTACAAATCCTCCACCTATTGAAAAATAAGTTTCTTCCAGAATCACCTTCTTATTGGAAAGAGCTTTGAAGGTGATCCCGTTTGGATGATATGGCAGGAATTCCTTATCGAACTCCAGATCTTTGGAATCAAAAGGAACTTCTAATATTCCATTCAATTTGATTACTTCAAAATTATGAATATCTCCAATGATCGAATTGATCATATTTACATCCATGGTTTCTGGATCTTCTCCACTCAACCCTAGAAGTACTGCAATATCGGTTGCATGGCCCTTGCCCGTCAAAGACAAAGAACCATAAAGATCTATTTTTAATCCATCTACAGATAAAAACAGATTTTCAAGCTTAAGTTTCTCAATAAAAAGTTGGGCAGCCCTCCATGGACCTAGTGTATGTGAACTAGACGGACCCACCCCAACTTTTAGCATGTCGAACACACTAATAAACTGCGACATTTGATCTAGTATTTAGATTCCTGACCTAATTCTTTAACCAACAAATAATAGAATATTGCGCGATATTTTACACGGTTTGTTTTCCCCATGATATCTCCGACTTTAAGAATGGCCTGATCAAGATGATCTCCATCTTCTAAGCCCAGCTTTTTTATCAAGAAGTTTTGCTTCACTCGTTCTACTTCTGATGGATCCGAGGTAGAAACAGAAGCCGCATCGCGTTTGAAGATAGATGGCCCTAGACCTCGAGTCACTTTTCCAAAAAGATCATCTTCATAGAAAATACCATTTTCATCCATCCAATCTTTATAAAAGCTGATCTTCTCATCAAACTTACTCATCCTTAATTGTTGTTTTGATTTGTTGCGTCCAAATATAAGGATTTAACTGTAAGATGATAGATGTTGGATGACGGTTATTGGTCTGTTGTCAGTCGTTGGTTAGTGATTAGTGATTAGTGATTAGTGATTAGTGATTAGTGATTAGTGATTAGTGAAATTTACAAATTCAAGATAACCTTTCAATCTGTAATCTAATAACCCCTTCTACTTTCACCTTTCTTCTTTCTACTTTTTTCTGATTGTAGACTAAACAAATCAACTAATAAACGAATCAACCCATTTTCAAATTATGAATTTATCAAATCAACTAATTGGTACATTATTTCAGTGATTCATCACATAATCCTGCCAAACTGACAGAATAAATTCTAGAACTCTCTAAAATGCTGACAATCTTCTAGAAATAATCTAATGGCACACATGTTGTCATTAGCAAGTCAGTTAAAATTGAACAACGAATTAAAAATATAAATATTTAATATGAGTAAGATTATAGGAATTGATTTAGGAACAACCAACTCATGTGTTTCTGTAATGGAAGGTAATGAGCCTGTGGTAATTCCTAACTCTGAAGGAAAAAGAACAACTCCTTCGATTGTAGCTTTCGTAGAAGGTGGTGAGCGTAAAGTTGGAGACCCTGCAAAACGTCAGGCTGTAACCAACCCAACCAAGACCATCTATTCTATCAAGCGTTTTATGGGGAACAAATATTCTGAATCTAGTAGAGAAGCAGAAAGAGTACCTTATAATGTAGTAAAAGGAGATAACGATACACCAAGAGTTGATATCGACGGACGTTTATATACGCCACAAGAGATCTCGGCAATGGTATTGCAAAAAATGAAAAAGACTGCCGAAGATTATTTAGGTCAGTCTGTTTCTGAAGCTGTGGTAACTGTACCTGCATATTTTAATGATGCACAAAGACAAGCTACTAAAGAAGCAGGAGAGATCGCTGGATTAAAAGTTAGCAGAATCATCAACGAACCAACAGCTGCAGCATTAGCTTACGGTTTAGATAAATCTAACGACGATAAGAAAATCGTAGTTTTCGATTTTGGAGGTGGAACACATGACGTTTCTATCTTAGAATTAGGAGACGGAGTTTTTGAAGTATTAGCAACTGATGGTGATACTCACTTAGGAGGAGATGACGTAGATCAAAAGATCATCAACTGGTTAGCAGACGAGTTTAAAGCTGATGAAAACATGGACTTAAAACAAGATCCAATGGCTTTACAACGTTTAAAGGAGGCTGCTGAAAAAGCAAAGATCGAATTGTCTAGTACAACTTCGACTGAGATCAACTTACCATATATCACTGCAACTGCTAGTGGACCAAAACACTTGGTAAGAACTCTTTCTAGAGCGAAATTCGAGCAATTGATCGACGATCTAGTAAAAAGAACTATTGAGCCTTGTAAAACTGCTTTAAAGAACGCTGATCTTTCAACTTCTGATATTGATGAGATCATCTTAGTAGGAGGGTCTACTCGTATCCCAGCGATTCAGGCTGCGGTTGAAAAGTTCTTCGGAAAATCTCCAAGTAAAGGAGTGAATCCTGATGAAGTAGTTTCTTTAGGAGCTGCGATTCAAGGTGGAGTTTTAACAGGAGATGTAAAAGATGTTCTTTTATTAGATGTGACTCCTTTATCATTAGGAATCGAAACTATGGGTAATGTATTCACTAAATTAATCGAGGCGAATACAACCATTCCAACGAAGAAATCACAAGTTTTCTCGACAGCTGTAGACAATCAACCTTCTGTGGAAATTCACGTGTTGCAAGGCGAAAGAGCCATGGCTGCTGATAATAAAACAATTGGACGTTTCCACTTAGATGGTATCCCTCCAGCAGGAAGAGGAATTCCTCAGATCGAAGTAACTTTTGATATCGATGCAAACGGAATCATCAAAGTATCTGCTTTAGATAAAGGAACGAACAAAACTCAGGAAATCAGAATTGAAGCTTCTTCAGGATTATCAGACGAAGAAATCGAAAAGATGAAAGCCGAAGCAGAAGCGAATGCTGATGCAGATAAAGCAGCGAAAGAAACTGCAGATAAGATCAATGGTGCAGACTCTATGATCTTCCAAACTGAA
>CAZDKB010000062.1:0-15009 GCA_964505885.1 uncultured Flavobacterium sp. | reverse complement strand
ATCTGTTGTGCCACCCCCAATATCTATTAATGCTACACCTGCTTCTTTCTCTTCATTACTCAATACTGCTGAAGCTGATGCTAAAGGCTCTAATGTGATATCTGAAAGGTCTAATCCTGCACTTTTCACACATCTACCAATGTTTCTAATGGATGAAACCTGCCCAACTACAACATGGAAATTTGCTTCCAATCTTCCACCATACATTCCGATTGGCTCCTTGATATCGGCCTGACTATCTACTTTGAATTCTTGTGGCAGAACATGAATGATCTCTTCTCCTGGCAACATCACCAATTTGTGAACTTGATTCACAAGATTGTCAATATCAATCTCTTCGATGACCTCATCAGAATTTGATCTTGTGATATAATCACTGTGATGTAAACTACGTATATGTTGACCAGCAATTCCTACAACAACATTTTCAATTTTCTGACCTGAAACACTTTCTGCTTCTTCCACTGCTTGCTGGATGGATTGAATCGTCTGTGTGATATTACTAACCACACCGCGCTTAACACCTAAACTTTTGGCTTTACCAATACCCAAAACCTCAAGTTTTCCGTATTCGTTCTTGCGTCCGATCATTGCAACGATCTTTGTCGTTCCAATATCTAACCCAACAGCTATTTTGTTGTTTTCCATCTCTCTTATTTTACACCCACAACTTGGTTGTGATATTTGATGTTTATCGTTTTATATGAATGAATCGTACTATCCAAATAGGTCTTATTATAAAAGGCCTTTAGTTTTTTAAATTTCTGATCCATCTGACTAAGTTCTCCGAATTCGATCTTATAATCTCCACTTCGAACTGTCATTAAACATTCTTCGGAACCCTTCATATGAATTCCGATGATCTCTTTTGTCAAAAAATCGTCTGCTGTGATCTTCTTAAGTAGCAGTTTGATCTTTTCTAAATTTTGGTTTGCCTTCACCCCAGTAACAAGCGGAACTCGTGCCGAATAATGATCCGATAAAGGAACTTTAACACCGTGTTTATCAAGGTAAAAAGTTTCCTCTCCAGTAATGACTCTCGCTACTGGTGTCCTTTGCTTTATGAGTGAATGTAAGGTTCCATCGATAGTGATATAAAGCGACGCTTTTTCGATGTAAGGATTTTTTACAACCTCTTCCTCTAGACGATATAAATCTATTACAGATTTTGCTTGATTTTTAAGCGTTGTATCGTTTTGTATTAACAATTTATTAACCATATCATGGGTCAAAAAATATTTTCCTTCAGACTGAAATTCCACCTTGATATCACGGATAGGTTTGGTCGCATTTCTATGATTGGAAAAACCATATACAAAAGCCAATGAAGTCAGTAAAATCAGTAGCATCAGATATTTTAAGATTTTTCTAATCATTACACTTCTTCAGTTGAAATTAATTGATTTACCACTCTATCGATCATAGCACCAATATCTCCAGCACCAATCATAACAACGATCTTTGAACTCGACTTCTGGATATCCGAAATCAATTCTTTTTCGTTGGTTAATTTTTTACTTTTATTATCAATTTTCGAAAGCAACCACTCAGAGGTAACTCCATCAATTGGCAACTCTCTGGCAGGATAAATATCCAACAATAAAACCTCGTCAAACTGCTCTAAACTTCTTGCAAAATCATCTGCAAAATCTTGAGTTCTGGAGAATAAATGAGGCTGAAAAATTGCTAAATAATCTTGATCCGGATACATCTCTGTAACTGCTTGATAAACAGCTTGAATTTCTGTTGGATGATGTGCATAATCATCTATCAAAATAATGTCCTCTGATTTGATCCTATAAGAAAATCTTCTTTCAACTCCTTTAAAGGTTTTCAAAGATTTTTTGATACTATCTGTAGGGATATCATACGAATCTGCCATGGCAAATGCCGCCAATGCATTCATAAGATTGTGTTTACCCGGCAGGGAAAAACAAACATCATTGACTACAGATCTAGGAGTTATAACATCAAATACATAATTTCCATTCTCTATGTTCAAATTTTGAATCTGATAATCTGCCTCTTCATTCACTGCATAGGAAACTCCATCCAAGGCGACGCCCTTAGCAACAAATAGTTTATCGGTCACAAGATTGGCAAAATCCTTAAAGGAATCTTGTAATTCTGAATGTTCTCCATAGATATCTAGATGATCTGCATCAGTAGAAGTGATGCACGCAATATTAGGCGATAATTTCAGGAAAGATCTGTCAAATTCATCCGCCTCGACAACACTTATTTTATCCTTTCCTAAGATTAAATTCGAATGATAATTCTCCGAGATTCCTCCCAAAAAGCTTGTGGCGTGATAAGGTTGCATAATATGACCTAAAATAGTCGACGTAGTTGTCTTACCGTGAGTACCGGCAACAGCGAAACAGAAGGAATTCTTTGTAATCAATCCAAGTACCTCTGCACGCTTCATGATTGAAAACTGCTCATTTCTAAAATAATTCAATTCATTATGACTCGCGGGAACTGCGGGAGTGTAAACAACTAAGGTTTCTTCTTTTCTCAAGAAGTTTTTGGGGACCTTATCAATTGAATCTTTAAAGTGAATTGATATACCAGAGTTTTGTAATCCTTCGGTAATCTTTGTTGCTGTTTTGTCGTATCCGGCAACTTGCTTTCCATTGGCATGAAAATACTTGGCAAGAGCGCTCATCCCGATTCCTCCGATTCCTATGAAATAAATGTTATGTATCTCCTTCAAATTCACAGATTCAATAACTTTTCTACCTGGTTCACAATATGATTTGTAGCATTAGGCAATGCCAATTCCTTTATATTTTCGCTTAGACTTTCTTGCTTTCCTTCATCTTTGATCAAACTCTCGAAGAGTATCGGAAAAGTATCAAGCTCACTTTCTCTTAACAAAATAGCAGCGTGTTTATCAGACAATGATTTAGCATTCTTGGTCTGATGATCTTCAGCAACGTTGGGAGACGGAATAAAAATGGTTGGTTTTCCAACGATACATAGTTCTGATACCGAACTTGCTCCAGCTCTTGAAATGATAAGGTCTGCCGCTGCATAAGCCAAATCCATATCATTGATAAATGCTCTTACATTTACATTCTTATTCTCGTCGTACTTTTTGTATTCTTCATAATATAGTTTACCACATTGCCAGATGAGTTGTACTTTTTGTTCTTTAAAGAATGGAAGATTGGCCTCGATCAATTGATTGATCTTTCTTGCACCTAAACTTCCACCAAGAATTAAAATTGTTTTCTTTTTCTTTTTTAAATCGAACAATTCACGTCCAGCTTTGATCTTCTCTTTTTTGTGAATCGATAGCAAATCTGCTCTCACTGGATTCCCTGTTTTCACCATTTTAGAAGCTGGAAAAAACCTCTCTAGATTGTCGTAAGCAACGCAGATGACGTTTGCTTTCTTCCCCAAAAATTTATTAGTAATTCCTGGATAAGAATTTTGCTCTTGAATTAGGGTTGGAATCCTGCGTTTATTGGCAGCCATTAAAGTAGGACCACTTGCGAAACCTCCTGTCCCAATAGCAATATCTGGCTTAAACTTTCTTATGATCTTACCTGCTTTTATCAAACTATCGATCATCTTAAACGGAAACATCAGATTCTTAAGTGTCAATTTTCTTTGGATTCCAGATATCCATAAACCTTTGATCTCATAACCCGCATTAGGAACCTTTTCCATTTCCATCTTATCCTTTGCCCCTACGAATAAAATATTGGCTTCTGGATATCTTGCTTTTATCTCATTTGCAATAGCAATGGCAGGATAGATATGCCCACCAGTACCACCTCCACTGATCAATATGTTAATCGATTGTTGCATGCAGTATATCTAATGGGTTATCATCTAATATTGACTCTTCCGTCTCTTCTTTTGAAGCTGAGACACTCAGTATCATTCCTATTGCAAAACATGTCATCCATATGGATGTTCCACCACTACTTATGAGCGGTAATGTTTGCCCAGTTACGGGAAATAAATTGGTGGCCACAGCCATATTGATGGCCGCTTGAAAAATAATGGGCAATCCAACTCCTATTGCTAATAAGGTTCCAAAAACTGTAGAAGCTTTACGAACCGTGATAAAGATTCTAAAGAGCAATAAGAAGTACACAAATACAATAAGAACTGCTCCTACCAAACCATATTCCTCAACGATAATGGCAAAAATGAAATCGGAAGAGGATTGGGGTAATAAATTCTTCTGAACACTTTTCCCAGGACCTTTACCAACAGGACCTCCCGTTGCAATGGCTATTTTGGCTTTTTCGACCTGATAAGCTTCTTTACCTTCAGATGGTTGCCAAAAACTCTCAATTCTTTTTTCCCAGGTGGCGACTCTATTTGGCATGGCCTCAGGAAAGGCCTTTGCAGTTAGAATAAATAGCGTCAGCATCAATACACCTGAACCTACGATATAACCTATATACTTCAAGGGATACCCACCTATAAAAGTGAGAATCAGTATCATCGTAAAAATAATAGCCGTCGTAGAAAAGTTGGCAGGAAGAATAAGGATTAATATCAACCCAACCGGCAACCACAATTGCCAAAGGCTTTCTTTAAATATTATCTTTGTACTCTTATTCTTTGCTAGGTATCTTGCCGTATACACCATCAAAACCAATCCGGCGAGTGTAGAAGTTTGAAATCCAATACCGACAAAAGGTATACGAATCCATCTACTCGCATTCGCACCTCCAATGGTAGTTCCTTGCATTAGGGTGAAGATCAATAATACAAACACCACTGGAAGCATCAACACAGAACCTCCGCTAAAATATCGATAAGGAACTTTATGCACTCCATAGATAATGGCAAAGCCCATGATTAAGAGAACAACATGCTTGAGTAAATAACCCAATGTAGAACCTCCAACCACATTCACCAAATTGGCGCTTGCGCTATAAACAGGCATAAAAGAGAATATGGCCAATATGGCAACTAAGGCCCAAATGGTTCTATCTCCTTTGATATGTTTGATAAGTTCTTTCAATTATTGTTGATTCGGTTATGTCTTTATTTGTTAAGTTGTTATACAAGACTTCTGACAGCTGCCTTGAATTGTCTTCCTCTATCTTCATAATTATCAAATAGGTCGAAACTCGCACAAGCAGGTGATAGCAATACAGTATCTCCTTTTTGAGACAACTTGTAGGCAACCTTCACTGCTTCTTCAGCACCTTGTGTCTCAATGACCATTTCAACTACATTCGAAAAAACTTGTTTGATCTTTTCATTGTCTGTACCAAGGCAAACAATGGCCTTCACCTTCTCTCTAACCAATGGTAACAAATCACTATAATCATTCCCTTTATCAACTCCACCGACAATCCATACTGTCGGCCTCTCCATGCATTCTAGTGCATAAAAAGTGGCGTTTACATTGGTTGCTTTTGAGTCATTGATAAATTGCACCCCATTCACTTTTTGAACATTCTCTAAACGATGTTCTGCCCCTTCAAAGTTGGATAAGCTATCCTTAATAGATTGACTTCTTACATTCAATAGCTGTGAAGCCAGAGTAGCTGCCATGGTGTTTTTTACATTATGTTTTCCTTGTAGTGTCAGTTTCGAAATACTCATTCTAAATTCGTCTGTATTTAATCTTGTTATTATTTTATCGTCTTTTAAGAACGCTCCAAATGTCAATTCCTTCTCGATTGAAAAAGGAACAAGTGTCGCTTCAGGCTTATGAACTTCCAAACCCTCGGCAATCACAGGATCGTCTGCATCATAAATCAAATAATCATCATTTGTTTGATTCATTGAGATTCTAAATTTTGAAGCGATATACTTGCCAAAATCATAGTCATATCTATCCAAATGATCTGGAGTTATGCTAGTGATAATGGAAATATGCGGTTTGAAATCTACGATCCCATCTAACTGGAAACTACTGATCTCTAACACATACTGATCCATGTGCTTTTCAGCAACATATTGTGCGTAACTATCACCAATATTTCCCGCGACTCCAGCATTCAATCCCGCTTCTTTAAGCAAATGATGCGTTAGCATTGTTGTTGTTGTCTTTCCGTTAGTACCTGTAATTCCAATGATCTTAGCATCTGTATATTGAGATGCAAACTCGATCTCTGAGATTACTGGAATATTGCGTTCTAACAACTGTTTAACAATGGCCACTTTGTCTGGAATACCCGGACTTTTCATAACCACATTTGCATTAAGAAGTAAAGACTCTGTATGTCTTTCCTCCTCAAAATCTATCTCGTGATGTAAAAGAACTTCTCTATATTTTTTTTGGATCTTGCCTTTGTCTGAAACAAAAACTTCAAATCCTTTTTTCTTTCCTAAAATGGCTGTACCGACTCCACTTTCACCGGCACCTAAAATCACCAATCGCTTCATCTATCGTAACTTTAATGTCACAATGGCAAACACGGCTAGCAAGATTCCAACGATCCAAAATCGCACTACGATCTTACTTTCGTGATATCCTAATTTTTGATAATGATGATGTAAAGGCGACATTTTAAAAATGCGTCTACCCTCACCAAATTTTTTCTTTGTGTATTTGAAATAGGAAACCTGCAGTATCACTGAGAGGTTTTCTACGATAAATATTCCGGCTAAAATTGGAAGCAATAACTCTTTTCTAATGGCAATAGCTATGACCGCTATAATCCCTCCAATGGTTAGACTACCCGTATCTCCCATGAATACTTGAGCTGGATAGGTGTTATACCATAGAAATCCGATCAAAGCACCTGCAAAGGCCAAGATATACACGGTCATTTCCCCTGAATTAGGAATATACATGACGTCTAAATAATCGGAGAAAATGATGTTACCGGAGATCCATGCAAACAAACCTAGCGCAATCACAATGATAGCAGATGAACCGGTTGCAAGACCATCTATACCATCGGTTAAGTTGGCTCCATTTGAGATTCCTGTTACTATAAATATGGTGACAAAAATGAAGATGATCCATCCATATTTTTCATATCCATCTCCTAAAAAGCTTAGGAAACTAGAATAATCTAGTTCGTTGTTCTTTAAAAAAGGAACTGTAGTTTTCGTAGACTTATGAGCATCTCCAAAGATTTGTCTTTTACCATCTTGTTGAATGATCTGCTGTTCTACAGGCAATTGTTCCTTGATGGTAACCCCCTGGTGGAAGTACAACATAGAACCGACTATGAGTCCTAATCCAACCTGACCTAAGACCTTAAATTTTCCCTTGAGTCCTTTTTTGTCTTTTTTGAATACTTTGATATAATCATCTAAGAATCCGATCAGACCCATCCAAATTGTTGTGATCAATAAGATGATGACATAAATATTATCCAGTTTGGTTAATAATAAAACCGGGATCAAGGTTGAGAATATAATAATTATCCCTCCCATAGTAGGTGTTCCTGCTTTCTGAGTCTGCCCTTCTAACCCTAAATCACGAATACTTTCACCAACCTGTTGCTTTCTTAGATAATTGATGATTCTTTTTCCATAAATAGAAGACACCAATAGTGCTAAAATAAATGCCGCTGCCGCTCTAAAGGTGATAAACTTGAAAAGTCCAGCACCTGGAACGTCAAAATGAGATTGTAAGTATTCAAAAAGATAATACAGCATTTATTACTTATTTAATAGTTCAAAACATTGGTTTACTTCCTCTAGATCATCAAAATGAGTGCGCTCACCATTGACTTCTTGATAGGTCTCATGACCTTTTCCAGCGATTAATAAAATGTCTCCGGTCTCAGAAAGTTTGCAAGCTGTCTTTATCGCTTGTCGTCTGTCTACAATGGTTAGAGTTTTCTTAAAGTTCTCTGGTGACACACCTGCTTCCATCTCATTTAAGATGAGTTCAGGGTCTTCAGACCTCGGATTGTCTGAGGTGAATATTGCTTGATTGCTCAATTGTGAGGCAATATGAGCCATCTCAGGTCTCTTTGTTCTGTCTCTATCTCCACCACATCCCACAACAGTGATCAATTTTTCGTTATCTGTTCTGATATCGTTAATGGTTTCCAAAACATTTTTAAGCGCATCGGGTGTGTGGGCATAATCAACAATTGCTGTTACCCCTTGATCAGATACAACATATTGAAATCTACCACTTACGCTTTCTAGCTCACTTACTATGGTCAAGACCTCAAACTTATCTAGACCCAACTCAAAAGCAGTCCCGATAATAGCTAACAAATTATAGGCATTGAAAGTTCCTATCAATTTGGTCCAAACCTCGGTTCCATCAATAGATAATAAAGTCCCTGAAAAACGTTTCTCTATGATCTTTGCTTTGTAATCAGCCAAGGTTTTAAGAGCATAGGTTCTGATCTTTGCCTTGGTATTTTGAACCATATAGTTTCCATTCTTATCATCAATATTTGTAATCACAAATCCCGATTTAGGAATAGAATCAAAGAATGATTTTTTTACATCTCTGTATTCAGCAAATGTGTTATGATAATCTAAGTGATCATGAGAAAGATTAGTGAAAATTCCTCCTGCAAATGTCAATCCTTCAGATCTCTTTTGATGTATTCCATGAGAACTCACCTCCATAAAACAGTAATCACATCCTGCCTCCACCATCTCGTTTAAATACATATTGATTGAAACAGAATCTGGAGTTGTATGAGTAGCTGGAAATTCTTTTTTATCAACGATTACCTTAACCGTTGATAGCAAACCAGTCTTATAACCTGCTCTATAAAACAATTGATAAAGTAGTGAGGCAATGGTTGTTTTTCCATTGGTTCCAGTCACCCCAACAAGGGTCAGTTTTGATGAAGGGTTATCATAAAAATTAACTGCAACGATTGCCAGGGTCTGACTTGCATCGTTCACTTGAATATAAGTTACACCCTCGTTTCTATCTTGAGGTAGGTCTTCACAAATGATGGATGTTGCGCCAAGGTTGATCGCTTTCTCAATAAATTGATGACCATCTACTGTAACTCCTTTTTGAGCAATAAAAAGGTCACCTTGATTCACTTTTCTCGAATCAAAGACTACATGAGATACCTCAATATTCGTATCTCCATAGACAGCTTCTACGGATACTCTATATAATATGTCCTTTAATTGCTTCAACTAAGACAGATTTAATACGATAGTCGCACCTTTTCTCACAGGAGCACCTCTTCTAATTGATTGTTTTTTCACCTTTCCTACTCCCGTCACTTTCACCTTTAAGCCAATATTCTCTAAAAGTGAGATTGCATCCATAGCTGGCATTCCTTTTACGTTTGGAACCTTCTTCCCATCAATAGACTCTATCTTTTTCGCATAAGAATCCTTAATGATTTGTGGATTGAAATCGCCAGGAACAATTTCTCTTTCAACCGGAGTAGATGTATATATTTTTTGAGCGATTTCTTTAAAAACCGGAGCAGCAACAGTCGCACCGTAATAGCCTTTCTTTTTTAATGGTTCATGAATCACTACAATACATGAATATTTAGGTTTATCAGCTGGAAAGAATCCTGCAAAAGAGGCGACATATAATTTATTGGAATATCCTACAGGCAACGAGTCATTAAATCTCTTTGCCATATTTTTATCAATATATTTCTTGGCTGTACCCGTCTTCCCAGCCATTGAAAAGTTTGGAGAATAAATATTATCGGCAGTTCCTTTAATAACTACATCTTCCATAATCTTTTTCATCATTTTGATGGTCTCTGGAGATGCGATCTCAGGGTTTACTACTTCTTTTTCAAAAACCTTTTGAACTCTATTCTCTTTTCTTAGCTCTTTAATGAATCTTGGTTTCACCATTTCACCATCATTGGCAACAGCATTATAAAGCATTAATGTCTGCATGGGTGTTACTCGTACTCCATATCCCCAAGACATCCATTCTAAGGCAATCTTATTCCAAGCTTTGGTTTTTGGACGCGGTAAATAAGGCATTCCTTCACCTTTAATTGGTAAACCGATCTTTTCCGTCAAACCATAATTTTCAAGATGCTGAATGAATTTTTCAGGATTATCATCGTAGTGTTTTCTTATCAGCTTTACGATTCCAACATTAGAAGAAACCTCAAACACTCTTGCTGCCGAGATCTTACCATGACCTCCTCTTTCAGAATCTTCAACTTTAGAACCATGAAGAAAAATCCTACCTTTTTCTGTATCCACTACAGTTGCGGTATCTATCACTTTATCCTCAAGGGCAGCCATCAAACTAGCAAGTTTGAAAGTCGAACCTGGTTCGTGCGACTCCCAAACTGCGTAGTTCCTCTTTTCGTAATATTTACCCTTTTTTGTTCTTCCTAAATTTGATATAGCTTTGATCTCACCAGTTGCAGTTTCCATCACAACTGCACAACCATGATCTGCCTCAAAGTATTCTAGCTGTCTTAATAGCGCATGGTGAGTAATATCTTGAATATTCACGTCGATGGTGGTGATGACATCCATACCATCGATCGGCTCTTGTTCGTTTACATTATTAATTGGCTTCCACTGACCCTTCCCTATCTTTTGTTTGAGTCGGAGTCCGTCTTCACCTTCTAGCTTATCTGCAAAGGCACCTTCTATACCAGCATCTCCTCGCTTATCACTGTAGCCGATAGTTCTTTCTGCAATTTTCCCGATTGGATGTGCTCGAACGGTATGTTGTTCAGCAATAAACCCACCTTTAAAAACCCCCAGTCTAAAGATGGGAAATTGCTTCATTTTTACGTAATCATTGTACCCTATGTTCTTCGCTATAAACAAATACTTGTTTCCAAGCTTTCTAGCATTACGTAACTTCTGTTCATAATAAATTGTAGACTTTCCTAAGAATTTTGACAAAGATTCTGACAAAGCTCTAACGTCCTTTTCAAATACCTTGGCATCTACAGACATCACATCCATTCTAATTGTAAACCTAGACATGGACGTCGCTAAAAGATTACCATCAGCTGCATACACATTTCCCTTGTTTGCATAAATGGTAAAAGGCTTTTGAGTAGATTCAATAGAAATCTGACGATAGGTTTCGCCATGAACATATTGAATATTAACCACCTTGAAAATTACTGCACAGAGCAGCAGGGTCATAAAAGCAGCTACTATGTAGAATTTGGTCAGTATGCCTTTTTTATGATTTTCCAAGTTAGTTTCCTTTTAGTCTTTCTGAATTACCTTTATTCTTTTTGGTGGAGTCGGAGCAGGCTCAAGTCCCATTCTTGTTGCTTTCTCACGAATGTTCGACTCCATCTTCATTCGCATTAGTGTCGTTTTAGTATCTGTGTGCTCGGCCTTCAATTCTCTTTTCAACTTATTGAGCTCTGAAATTTTCAGAACTTTTTTGTCTGCGTTGTGCGCGTTGGAAATGAGGATTAAAAGAAGAGCTACAATAAAAATGATCATGCGCCAGTTCTTAAAAGCAGACTCATCCGTAAGGAATCTTCCCTTTAAGACATCGTATACACTTTTCTTTACTTTAGACATTTTACACTTTTAATGTAGCTACTCTAAGTTTAGCACTGCGAGCCCTGTTATTGACGTTAATTTCCTGTGGGGTAGGTACTATTAACTTTCCTACTTTCATTAATGGAACCGAAATGTTTCCAAAAAAATCCTTTTCGGGCTCGCCGCTAAATAAACCTGTTCGTATAAATCTCTTTACCAATCGATCTTCCAATGAGTGATAAGAGATCACACTTAATCTTCCTTCAGGATTTAATAATCCTGGAATCTGATTTAAAAACTCTTTAAGAACTTCTAGCTCTTCATTTACTTCAATCCTAATGGCTTGAAAAATCTGAGCTAATATTTTATGCTCTCTTGCCTTTGGCAGAAATCTTTGCAAAGCCTGCCTCAGCTGAAAACTTGTCTCTATTCTTTCTTTATCTCGTTCAGAAACAATGGCTCTTGCAATAGCTCTGGCATTTCTTAATTCCCCGTAGAGATATAGAATGTCTGCCAACTCCTTTTCTTCATAATCATTGATCACTTCCTTTGCAGATACCTTTGCATTCTGGTTCATTCGCATATCCAACTCTCCATCAAAACGAATAGAGAATCCTCGGTCTGCTTCATCAAACTGATGAGAAGAAACTCCAAGGTCTGCCAATACACCATCTACCTTCCTGACTCCATAAAATTTTAAGAACCTACTGATGTATCGGAAATTCTCCTCAATCAGCATAAAACGATGATCATCGATCTTGTTTTTAACAGCATCTTGATCTTGATCGAATGCGAACAATTTCCCATTCTTTCCTAATCGTTTTAATATTTCTCGTGAATGACCTCCTCCACCAAATGTCACATCCACATAAACTCCATCTTCCTTAATATTAAGAGCGTCTACACTCTCTTTAAGCAATACCGGATCATGATAACTCATCTACATCCGTATTACCCATCACTTCTTCAGCCAATTCCGCAAAATCAACTGCCGCATCATCGATCGCTTTTTCATAACGATCTTTATCCCAGATCTCGATAATATTGATTGCAGAAGAAAGCACTACTTGCTTCTTTATATCTGCAAACACACAGAGATCTTTCGGAATCAACAATCTACCAGAGGCATCCATTTCTACAATTTTCACTCCAGCTGTAAACCTTCTGATGAAATCGTTATTCTTCTTGACAAACCTGTTTAACTTATTGATCTTCGCCATCATCTGATTCCATTCTTGCATTGGATACAACTCCAAACAAGGCTGAAAAACAGCTCTTTTCACCACAAAACCTTCCTGTAGAACTGGCGCCAATTGCTTCTTGAAAGCTGATGAAATCATCAGTCTCCCTTTGGCATCGGCCTTACATTCGTATGTTCCGGTTAAGTTGATCAACAAGTTTGTTTTTACGCGTTGAAGCCAAAAATAGAAAAATTTCACCACTTTTTACCACTTTTTACCACTTTGTTAATAAATAATGACACATCCTCTGTTTTTTTCCACTTTGTGAACAAGATTTTTTGGGAATGATCTGAAATTCAATGGATATCAATTGTCATAAAAAAAGCATACATTTGCGTTTAAGTCAAACCAACTACTAATGACTGAAAACTTAAAGACTGAAGGAGGATTTACTTATGCGGAAGCAGGTGAAGGACAAGCCATAATTGTCTTACACGGACTCATGGGAGCCTTGAGTAATTTTGACAAGACTTTTGAGTATTTCTCGAGCAGAGGTTACAAAGTTCTGATTCCAGAACTTCCCTTATACACACTGCCTTTGATAAAGACCAATGTTAAGAACTTAGCTAAGTTTGTACATGATTTCATTGCTTTTAAAGGACTTAAAAATGTTATCCTATTAGGAAATTCTTTGGGAGGTCATATCGCTCTTTACTACACCAAACATTTTCCTGAAGATGTAGGAGGATTGGTTCTAACAGGTAGCTCTGGTTTGTATGAAAAAGCAATGGGTGATAGCTACCCTAAAAGAGGAAATTACGAGTACATTGAACAAAAGACAAAGGACGTATTTTACGACCCAAAGATCGCGACTAAAGAATTGATTGATCAAGTGTATGGAATTGTTAATAACCGTAATTCTGTGATCAAAACTTTAGCGATTGCGAAGAGTGCTATTCGTCATAATATGGCTGGTGACTTACCTCATATGCATCAACCTACATGTATCATTTGGGGAAAACAAGATAATGTTACTCCACCAGAAGTTGCAGAAGACTTCCATAAATTATTACCTGACTCTGATCTTTTTTGGATAGATAAATGCGGTCATGCAGCAATGATGGAAACTCCGGAGGAATTCAACAAAATCCTAGGAGACTGGTTCGAGTCTAGAAATATATAATTCGTCATGAAGATCAAAACGGCCGAGTTCATCATGAGTAACACTGATGTCTCTAAGTGCCCTAAAGAAAGAATCCCAGAATATGCGTTCATAGGTAGATCTAATGTAGGAAAATCCTCATTGATCAATATGTTAATGGAGCGTAAAAGCCTTGCAAAAACCTCTGGCACTCCTGGAAAGACACAATTGATCAATCATTTTAAAATCAATGACAACTGGTTCTTAGTGGATCTTCCCGGTTATGGTTATGCGAAAGTATCTAAAAAGAAACGCCAGAAATTTCAGAACTATATTGAGGATTATTTCAAAAAAAGAGAACAGTTAGTTTGTTCCTTTGTTTTGGTAGACTCAAGACATGATCCACAGAAAATAGATCTTGAATTCATGCAATTCTTAGGAGAAGAAAGAATTCCTTTTTGTATTGTATTTACCAAAGCCGACAAACTGGGAAGTTCTAAATTGAATAAGCAGATCTTAGCATATAAAAAGAAGTTATTGAATACTTGGGAACAAGTACCTACCTCTTTTGTAACCTCCTCTTCCACCGGAATGGGTAGAGATGAATTTTTACAGTTCATTAGCGATGTCAATGCAGATGTTGCTGAAAACTTCCAGTAAGGTGCATTCTACTAAAGACAACTTACAAGTTCTTTTTGAAGACAATCATATGATTATTGTCAACAAAAGACCTGGTGATATTGTTCAAGGAGATAAAACCAAGGACAAACCTTTAAGTGAAGTTGTTAAAGAATATATCAAAGAGAAATATAACAAACCTGGAAATGTATACTTAGGGGTTGTGCATAGATTGGACAGACCCACATCTGGCGTCGTTATTTTCGCAAGAACCTCGAAAGCCTTAGAACGATTAAACAAAATGCTTCGCGAGAAGAGCATCCAAAAAACCTATTGGGCAATCGTAAAAAATACACCAAAAAAGG
This sequence comes from uncultured Flavobacterium sp., assembly GCA_964505885.1. Taxonomy (GTDB): domain Bacteria; phylum Bacteroidota; class Bacteroidia; order Flavobacteriales; family Flavobacteriaceae; genus Polaribacter. The sequence goes on along the minus strand of CAZDKB010000062.1, from coordinate 328 downwards.
ATTCAGGAACTTTGATCAGTTTTCTTAAAAAGAACCCGAAGAATAACAAATCGACCGTTTTTCAAAAGGAAATAGAGGGTTCTAAAAAAGCTATTTTGAGCTATAAAATCATCAAAAATCTTGACAACTATAGTTTACTAGAAGTAGATCTTGAAACAGGACGTCATCATCAGATTAGAGCGCAACTTTCCTCAATAGGAAGTCCCATCAAGGGCGATCTTAAATACGGTTTCCTTAGAAGCAATAAAGATGGAAGCATTCATTTACATGCAAGAAGAATTGACTTCATACACCCCGTTAACAAAGAAAAAATAAGCATTTCAGCCAG
>CAZDKB010000061.1:0-15043 GCA_964505885.1 uncultured Flavobacterium sp. | reverse complement strand
CAAGTTGAATTCTTTTTAGCATCAGAAGCCGGAACTGAGTTCTCTTTAGTTAAGGATAAAAAGGTGCAATCTCATACATCTGGCTTCGACGGATTCTATATGGCTCAACTAAAAAGAAAATAAGGGCTTAGATTTTAATAAATTATTGTTAATAAGCTCTTTATAAATTCAGAAAAAACAGAAGATCATTAAGGGTTTATAGCTTTGAATATTTTAAATTTGTAGTTTCTTAAACAAACAAATTCAGTACGAATGATCCATTTCTTTGGAAACGCAGACAGCAAGGTATTTGCTGTACAAACAGCAGGAGAATTATCATCAGAAAACATCTCAAAACTTACTTGGCTTTTTGGTAATCAGGATAAAATTGAAGCGGCGTCTCTAGACGCCTTTTTTGTTGGTCCAAGAGCCGCAATGATCACTCCATGGAGTACCAATGCGGTTGAGATTACACAAAACATGGGAGTTCAAGGAATTCTAAGAATCGAAGAATTTAAGTCCGTGAACTCTGATTTTACCGACTTCGACCCTATGATTCTTCAAAAGTTTGATGGTTTACATCAAAATACCTTTACCATCGATATTCAACCAGATCCAATTTTTGAGATCGATGATATTGCCGCTTATAATGTTCAGGAAGGATTAGCATTAAGTTCTGAAGAGGTTGATTATTTGAATGAACTTTCAGAAAGAATTGGAAGAAAATTAACGGATTCTGAAGTATTTGGTTTTTCTCAGGTAAATTCAGAACACTGTAGACATAAAATATTTAACGGAACCTTTGTTATCGACGGAGAAGAACAACCTACTTCTTTGTTTAAAATGATTAAAGAAACATCAAAACAAAATCCGAATGATTTTGTTTCGTCCTATAAAGACAATTTATCTTTTATCAAAGGTCCTAAAGTGGAGCAATTTGCTCCAAGAAGAGCCGATATACCAGACTTTTATGAAACTAAGGAGTTTGACTCTGTAATTTCCCTAAAAGCAGAAACTCACAACTTCCCTACCACAGTTGAACCGTTTAACGGGGCTGCAACCGGTTCTGGAGGTGAGATCAGAGATCGTTTAGCAGGAGGTAAAGGATCTATTCCTTTAGCAGGAACAGCGGTGTATATGACTTCTTACTCAAGGCTTGAGGAGAATCGTCCTTGGGAGAATCTTGAAGAAAGAAAATGGTTATACCAAACACCTATGGATATCTTAATCAAGGCTTCTAATGGTGCCTCTGATTTTGGAAATAAATTCGGTCAACCATTGATCTCTGGTTCCGTGCTTACTTTCGAGCATGAAGAAGAGGCTCGTAAACTTGGTTTTGATAAGGTGATTATGCTGGCAGGAGGAATTGGATACGGAAAAGAGAGTCAGGCTCAAAAAGATACCCCAAAAACAGGCGACAAAGTTGTCATCCTTGGTGGAGACAATTATAGAATTGGAATGGGTGGTGCTGCCGTATCATCAGCAGATACCGGAGAGTTCTCCTCTGGTATCGAATTAAACGCTGTGCAACGTTCCAATCCTGAAATGCAAAAAAGAGCTGCGAATGCAGTTCGTGGAATGGTTGAAAATGAAGAGAACTTTATTGTTTCTATTCACGATCACGGTGCTGGTGGCCATCTTAACTGTCTTTCAGAATTAGTGGAAGAAACGGGTGGAAAAATCGATCTAGATAAACTTCCTGTCGGAGATCCTACCCTATCAAACAAAGAAATTATCGGAAATGAATCTCAAGAAAGAATGGGATTGGTCATTTCTGAAGAACATATTCATACTTTACAAAAGATCGCAGACAGAGAGCGTTCGCCAATGTATCAAGTTGGAGACGTGACTGGTGATGATAGATTTACTTTCGAATCTTCGACTAACGGAAACAAGCCCATGGATCTTGCTTTAAGTGACATGTTTGGTTCATCTCCCAAAACGATTATGAATGATGTCACTGTCAATAGAAACTATGATGAAGTCACTTTCGATTGGCAGTTAATGGAAACCTATCTTTCTCAAGTATTGCAATTAGAAGCTGTTGCTTGTAAAGATTGGTTAACAAATAAAGTAGACCGTTGTGTAGGTGGTAAAGTAGCGAAACAACAGTGTGTTGGGCAATTGCAAATTCCTTTAAACAATCTTGGAGCTATGGCTCTGGATTTTAAAGGTAAAGAAGGTATTGCTACTTCTATTGGCCACTCTCCTATCTCTGGTTTAATTGATCCTGTAGCTGGAAGCAGAAATTCAATTGCTGAAGCCTTAACTAATATTGTTTGGGCTCCGTTAAAAGACGGATTGGCCTCTATTTCTCTGTCGGCTAACTGGATGTGGCCTTGTAAAAATGAAGGTGAAGATGCTAGATTATACGAAGCTGTAAAGGCAATCTCGGAGTTTTCTATTGATCTAGGGATAAATGTTCCAACCGGAAAGGATTCTCTTTCAATGAAACAGAAATATCCGAATGAGGATGTAATTTCTCCAGGAACAGTAATTATTTCAGCAGCTGCTAATTGTAATGATATTACAAAGATAGTAGAGCCTGTTTTCCAAAAAGATGGAGGTTCTTTTTACTATATTAATATTTCTCAAGACGACTTTAAACTTGGTGGTAGTTCTTTCGCGCAGATTGTGAATAAGATTGGAAATCAAGCTCCTTCAGTAAAAAGTGTTGATTATGTGAAAAATGTATTCAACACACTTCAAGGTCTGATTAGAGATGAAAAAATCATCGCCGGACATGATGTGGCATCAGGTGGATTGATCACAACCTTATTGGAAATGTGCTTCGCTAATGTAGAGACAGGTGCGGATCTTGATCTTACTTCTCTAGGCGAAGAAGATTGTATTAAAATGCTTTTTGCTGAAAATGCCGCTGTCGTAATTCAAGCTTCTGATGATTCTATTGAATCTGTATTTGATGAAAACGGAATTGATGCAATTAAGATTGGAACTGTAATCGAAGGAGATCGATTGAATATCAAGAATCATACAATGAATTACTCATTGTCTGTGTCTGAATATAGAGACACTTGGTATAAGACCTCTTATCTATTAGACAAACAACAAACCGCGGGTAATCTTCCTTTAGAAAGATATCAGAATTACAAGAATCAACCTTTAAACTATGTATTCCCAGCAGATTTCACTGGAAAGTTACCTGTCATTTCGAGCGAAGTCGAGAAATCTCGACCAAAAGCAGCGATCATTAGGGAAAAAGGATCTAACTCTGAACGTGAAATGGCAAATGCTATGTTCTTAGCAGGTTTTGATGTTAAGGACGTACATATGACAGACTTAATCTCTGGTAGAGAGACATTGGAAGATATTCAATTTATTGGAGCTGTTGGTGGATTCTCAAATTCTGATGTGTTAGGTTCTGCTAAAGGATGGGCAGGTGCATTTATGTATAATGAAAAAGCTAGAAAAGCCCTAAGAAACTTCTTTGATAGAGAAGACACATTAAGTGTTGGAATTTGTAATGGTTGTCAGTTATGGATGGAATTAGATCTTATCAATCCAGATCACGAAGTTCATGGAAGAATGACTTATAACGACTCCAAAAAACACGAAAGTGCTTTTACTTCTGTGAAAGTTCAAGAGAACAACTCAGTAATGCTTTCAAGCTTAGCGGGAACAACTTTAGGAGTTTGGATCTCTCATGGTGAAGGAAAATTCAGCCTACCTTATTCTGAAGACAAATACGATATTGTGGCTAAGTATTCTTATGAAGGATATCCGCATAACCCAAATGGATCCGACTTTAACACAGCGATGATGTGTGATGCTTCAGGACGTCATTTGGTTACTATGCCTCATATTGAAAGATCTACCTTCCAGTGGAACTGGCCTTACTATCCAAATGGAAGAAAAGATGAAGTCTCTCCTTGGTTAGAGGCTTTTGTAAATGCCAGAAAATGGATTGAAGAAAGAAAATAGAATAGCTTTCTAATAATATATAAACGCTTTTGGTGATTGCTGAAAGCGTTTTTTTTATTTTAGAGATATGCTTTATATCAAGTTTCATATTGAAGACTCTTCTAAGTTTGAAGATTTCAAAGTTTTGTTTGATCTGATGCAAAAAAGCAGAGATCATGCTTACAGTTTTGAAGAAGAAATCAATTCAATCGAAATAGATTGGGAAAATATGTCCCAAGAAGAAATCGATGAAATACTCGATAAAGAAGAAGAAATAGAATCCAATCCTATTTATTGGGAAATGAAGAAATTCAAAGAAGTTATTCCAAAGTATGCGATGGATTTTATTTCGTCTTTCTCAAAATATGACCAACAATCTGCAGGTCACTTTGGTTTTGATGTGGACGGTATTCTCGGTTATTTGGTTTGTGACTTTGAAGTGGATATGGACGAACTTCATCAGATTAACGCGGATAATGGGATTGTCAATTTTTCAACTGGCAATTATCCTTTTGGTGGTTTAGAAAGGTTCTTGATGGTCCTAAAAGCCTATCAATTAATTCCATATGAATGCTTTAATGGATTTAAGATACATGATTTTCAATGGACTTCTGACTTTGAGTTTAATGCGAATGAACTACTACAAAAGACAAAGGACTATTTAGCTAAATTTAATTCATAACGATAAACATAATGGCAAAAATTAAATTTGATAAGAGTGATATGAAAGTTAGCACTGAATTGAACCTGAACATACTCTAATAAGATGATCTTGGACAAGAATTAAATTTATTGTGTACTAATTTGTTAAAACTGTCACAAAGTAAATTATGCATTGTCTTTTGATTGTATAAAACCTTAGATAACCATGAAAACTAAAATTACCTTATTCGCATTTGTACTGACATTTGTAAGCTCAATTGGCTTTGCACAAAAAACAGTGAAAGCTGAAGACATTATCAAAGACATTAAAGCCGGAAAGGATGTATCTATCTCCAACGCTACCATAGATGGAGTTCTTGATCTTACCTATATGGAAGAAAAATTAAAAGATCTACCGAAAAGAAGAAGATCATGGTGGGGAAATAATGGAGATAATAAAGTAGAAAACACAATAAAAGTAAGTCTTTCCTTTACAAATTGCACCTTCAGAGATGATGTATTAGCTTATATTCCTGATAGTGATGAAAGCGGTTATACTTTTACAGCAAGTTTTGAGAACAAGGCTATGTTTAAGAACTGTACTTTTGAAAGAAAGGCAATGTTCAAATATTCTGACTTCGAAGATGACTCTTCATTTGAAAAAGCAGATTTTCAAGATGACACTACTTTCAAGTATGCTAAGTTTGAAAAGTCAGCGAACTTTGATTCTACAACATGGGAAAATGCTGCAACTTTCAAATATGCTGATTTCCCAAGATTTGTCAGCTTTGCTAACTCAATATTTAAAGAAAGTGCGACCTTTAAATACTCAAAATTCAGCGATGGTGTTTCTTTTAAGAATGTGAAATTCGAAGAAGATTTGAATATCAAATACACAGAAGTGAAAGGTAAATTCGATATTTCTGGGATGAAAGTGGCTTACGATATTGACTCTAAGTACACCAAAATCAACGGAAAAAGCTTTACAAAATACATGTTAGATAACTAAAATAGGTATAAATACCCATACCATAGGTGAAGTCGCTTCCTTAACTTTACTCCCGAAAATTTGGTAGATTCTGTTTTTGGGGACGACATTATCAATCGAATCAATAGGTCTTGTTTTTAACAAGACCTATTCTTTTTTTATCTTGTAGGCACAAACTAACTCAATGACTCAGCAAATAACTCGACTTTTCGATTGTCCCTACTATCAAAAAACTCAATATCCACAAGAAATTTGTTTCGCCACCAAAAATGATGGTAAATGGAACTCCTACTCTATTGATGACTATATAAACATTTCAAATACGGTAAGTAGAGCCCTTTTATCATTAGGGGTAAAAAAGAATGATAAGATTGCCGTAATTGTTCCTGTAAACAGACCAGAGTGGAACTTTTTAGATATTGGAGTTCTGCAGATAGGAGCTCAAAATGTACCTCTTTATGCTACCTTATCAGAAAATGATTATGAGTATGTTTTAAATCATTCAGATTCCATCTATTGCTTTGTTGCTGGAGATGATATCTATGAAAAAGTAAAGTCTGTCCAATCAAAAACGAAGATCAAAGAAATCTATCGATTTGATGATGATTCTAATATTGGGTGGAAAAGCTTTTTAGAAATCGGAAAAGATGAGTCAACTCAAAAAGAAGTCGACCAGTTAAAAAATGAAGTAAAGCCAGAAGATATTGCAACCATCATCTATACTTCTGGTACTACAGGAACTCCGAAAGGTGTAATGTTGTCTCATGATAATATAGTACAGAATATTAAAGCAACTGCGAAGAGATTGGATATTGAAGGCGCTGGAAAGAAGATTATTAGCTATTTACCGGTAAGTCATGTATTTGAAAGAGCAGCCTCTTATTATGCAACAATCATGGGGTTCTCTATCTATTTTGCTGAAAGTATCGATCAACTTGGAGACAATATTAGAGAGGTAAAACCCAATATGTTGGCGGTCGTTCCACGATTGCTAGAGAAGATCTTTGACAAGATCGTGGATAAAGGAAGTCAGCTTACTGGAATTAAAAAGAAACTCTTTTTCTGGGCATTAGAATTGGGCGAGCGATATGAGCCTTATAATAAAAATGGAGCCTTTTATAACTTTCAATTAAAAGTAGCCAGAAAACTTATTTTTAGCAAGTGGCAGGAAGCTTTAGGGTCTAATTTAGAGTTCATGCTTTCGGGAAGTGCTCCATTGCAACCTAGGTTGATTAGAGTTTTTACAGCCGCAGGTGTTCCAATATACGAAGGATATGGAATGACAGAATCCTCACCAGGAGCTACTTTAAACGATCTTAGAAATAACGGACTGAAGATTGGTTCTGTAGGAAAGCCTTTAGACGGTGTAGAAATTAAGATCGCAGAGGATGGAGAAATCTTAATGAAAGGGCATCTAGTCATGCAAGGATATTACAAAAGGGAAGATCTAACCGCTGAAACCATTAAAGATGGTTATTTGCATTCGGGTGATATTGGAAAAGTGGATGATGATGGTTTTCTGACCATTACCGATAGGAAAAAGGAGATCTTTAAAACCTCTGGAGGAAAATACATTGCTCCTGCTGTTTTAGAAAGTGAGTTTAAGAAATCACGATTTATTGAGCAGATAATGGTGATTGGCGAGGGTCAAAAGATGCCTGCTGCCTTGATTCAACTCAATTTTGAGTTCGTTTCAGAATGGGCTAAACTCAAAGGACACACCATTGACAAAATTCATGAGAGTAAAGTTCTTAGAGATCGCATTCAGAAAGAGATCGAAAAACACAATTCAAAGTTTGGAAAATGGGAGCGCATTAAGGACTTCGAAATTACGGAAGAAGAATGGTCCGCAGAATCTGGTCACCCTACTCCTACCATGAAAATGAGACGTAAAGTTATCTTAGAAAAACATAAGGATCTTTATAATAAAATCTACAATTTGTAATCTTTTTTTCAATAATCTATTGTATTGTGAAATCTAGGTCTTTTTCGTAATTTGCACGATAACACAAAATACACACACAAATCATATGTCAGCAGAGATTACTCGATTATTCGACTTTCCTTATTATGCCCAAAAAAAATATAACTTAAAAAAAGCATTAGTGACCAAATACGGTCAGGATTGGGTCGCCACTTCAACAGAAGAATATTTAGAAAAAGCAAATCAAATTAGTAGAGCACTTTTAAGATTGGGAGTAAAAGCCAATGATAAAGTTGCAGTAATCTCAACAAATAATAGAACTGAGTGGAATATTGTAGACATCGGTATTCTGCAAATTGGAGCTCAGAATGTACCTATTTACCCTACTATCTCGAAGGAGGACTATGAGTATGTAATCAATCACTCCGAAGCAATCTATTGTTTTGCCTCTGATGAAACTATCATTGAGAAGCTTAATCAAATAAAAAAGAATACAGGCCTAAAAGATGTTTTCACTTTTGATGAAGTAAAAGGTGAAAAGAACTGGAAAGAAGTTCTTGAGTTGGGTAAAGACGATAGTAATCAAGCTGAGGTTGATAAAAGAAAAGATGCTGTAAAAGGTGAAGATCTTGCTACTTTAATCTATACTTCAGGTACAACAGGCAGACCTAAAGGTGTTATGCTATCTCACAGTAATGTTGTATCTAATGTATTAACCAGTGGAGAAAGAGTTCCTTTGGTCGCTGGAGAATCTATTGCATTGAGCTTTTTACCAGTCTGTCATATTTTCGAAAGAATGATCTTGTATTTATACCAGTATTGTGGTGTAGAGATCCATTTTGCAGAATCTATTGAACAAATGAGCGAGAATCTGAAAGAAGTTCGCCCACATGTGATGACAGCTGTTCCTAGGCTCTATGAAAAGGTATTTGATAAAATCTACGGACGTGGTGAAGAACTATCAGGATTTAAACAAAAGCTATTCTACTGGGCTATTGATCTTGCACTAGAGTATGAACCTTATGGTGCCAATGGTTGGTGGTATGAAAGAAAATTAAAGATTGCTAATAAGTTGATCTTCTCTAAAATAAAAGATGGACTAGGAGGTCGTTTAGACCTTATGGTTTCGGGAAGTGCGGCGCTTCAACCAAGATTAACACGTTTCTTCTCTGCAGCAGGAATGCCAATTATGGAAGGTTATGGTCTTACTGAAACGTCACCCGTAATTTCTGTAAATGAGCAGGAAAACAGAGGATTTAAGATAGGAACCGTAGGTAGAGTCATAGACGGGGTTGAAGTGAAGATCGCCGAAGATGGTGAGATCCTTGCCAAAGGACCAAATATCATGCAAGGATATTATAAAGATCCAGACAAAACTGCGACGGTATTAAAAGATGGATATTTCCATACGGGTGATAAAGGAGAAATTGACAGTGATGGATTCCTAAAGATTACTGGACGAACAAAAGAAATGTTCAAAACTTCTGGTGGAAAGTATGTGGTTCCACCTTTATTAGAGGGAGAATTAAAACAATCTAGATTTATCGAGCAGGTTATGGTTGTTGGTGAAGGAGAAAAAATGCCTGCGGCCATCGTTCAGCCTAATTTTGTGTTTATTAGAGATTGGATAGAGCGAAAGGGTCATGATATAGGAAGTAGTTGTGAAGATATCGCTAGTTCTCAAATCGTTATTGACAGAATTCAGAGAGAAGTTGATGAATGCAATAAGAATTTTGGAAAATGGGAACAGATCAAAAAATTTGAGCTCACACCTGAAGAATGGTCTATTGATGGAGGACAGCTTACTCCTACAATGAAGATGAAAAGAGCCACTATTAAAGACATCTACAAAGATCTTTATGAAAAGATCTACAGAGGATAAAACGATAGCCACACTGAAGTGTGGCTTTTTTTTGCCCAATAAACTTCTTGAATGTTCCATTCATCGAAAAACAACTTCACAACCAAAATTCATGAATTATTTTTATGGTTGATAGATATATTTTAATTAGTTTCGCGTAGAAATTTTCATCAACGGGCTTGTTTCGTTGGTTCCCTCCGAAGATTTTTAGGTAGCAGTCCCTCTTAGTTACCGCGAAAAAGAAAACAAACTCCCAAAAAGAACAACCCTAAAATTAGATATATGGTAGTGTTGAACGCTTAAATATATTTAATAGACATGAGGACTATAATGTTAATGGTGCTATTGAGCATAGCTCCATTAAGTTATGCTCAGATGATATTCTCTCATGAGGGAGAGATATCAGATAAAGACAGTTATGTCTTTAGCGAAATTGACTTCTATAATGACAATGACGATCTAAGGTTGTCGGGGACTCTTATTGCCCCTAAATCAACCTACGAGAAAGTCGTTGTTATCCTTCCTGGCTCTGGTAAAGACACCAGAAATTCCCATTATAAATTAACCGAAGAATTCCTAAAAAAAGGAATCGCTGTGTATCGTTTTGACGAACGTGGTGTAGGAAAATCAGAAGGTAAATACACAACGACAATTACAGGTCTGACTTATGATCTGGCCTATGCTATTCAAACACTCAGAAAACAAGAAAAACTAAAAGATAAGAAAATCGGTGTTCTTGGTCACAGCATGGGTGGTATGGCATCTATCGTAGCCAATAAGATTTTCCAAAAAGAAAAACATAATATAGATTTCCTTATTCAAGTTGCATCCCCTGTTAGAAGTTTCGCTGATGCATCTAGATACCAAATAAAAACTCTCCCTAATTATCAGGTAAAAGATCGATCAAAAAAAGAACTGATCAATTTACTTGATACCCTAGTGCATATAACTCAGATGACTAAATTTTCCGAAACAACGGATGTTGCCCTAAGACAAAAAGGGATCGACGCTATTAAAGAGAAAGGCTTCGATCTTCAGGATATTAAATTTTGGAGTTATACACACATTGATTTATTCAAACATGACTATGAAGATGCCTATAAGGAACTTCAGATCCCCACCATGTACGTAATCGGAACGAAAGACCAATACGTAAGCCCCACTGCTGAGGTCGATCGATTACGAGAATTTAACAACCCCCACATTACAATTAAGGTGATGAAGAATTTAAATCATTACCTGACAAAAGGAGCACTGGATTCTAATGTTTTATACAACATAGATCCAAATGCTTCAAAAGCCATTATGAACTGGATAGAAAAAATCTAATAGATCTACCTCCTAAAAGGGATTCTAAAAGTTCATAAACATAACGGTCAAGCACCCTCCTAAAAGGTGAAGTCATGCTGAGGTTTCGTAAAGAACCTCAAGATGACAACACATTATCGTCCCCCCCGATTTATAATCAGCATTTGTGCAGGCTAATTCCTTGTGTTTTAGCCTGTAACAAATGATTAAAAATGTTCAATCCTTAAATATTATATAAAATGAGAACACTAATTAAATCGCTGATGACAGTTGCAATTATTGGATTAATTGCCTCAGCAAACGCACAAAAACAAGGTAACCAAGGCGTAACCATAGGCATGGATCTGAAGCCCATCTTACAGATCAATATGGATGCTCCTGAGGTTATTTCATTCCTTTTTGATAGCAGAGGACAATATCAAAAAGGTATTGTTAAGAACGCGGCAACCAAGATTCAAGTTACCTCTACAGTGAAATGGGATCTTTATGCCGTAGGACGCTCTGAAGGAACGAGTCCTAACGGGACCATGTATTGGGATCAAAAAGAGAGTTTTGGAAATACGGTAAACTCGATAGCAGATCTTCCTATGAGCATGGTTGAATTAAGACAAAGACAACCTAACAACGGAACTTTGAACACCTCTGCAACTTATGCAGATTACAGCAGAGAATTCTCTGATGAATTTAGACCAAGTCCGGCCAATAGCTTGTACGTAAGTAATAATGGTACTCCTACTCCACCCAACAAATTTGGAAAATATATCGCAGGTCATAGTGGAGTTTCAGATGCTATTGACAAAGGATATATGCCAGCCGGGAGCTATGTTTCTGATAACGGAATAGGAACCAATTTCGAGTTTGTAATGGACTACAGAATTTTACCAGGTTACCCAGCAATTTTTCCGAATGCCTTTAATTCTGATGCTACAATTGCCGAGAATTTAGTTGCTAATGCAAACGCAAACTCAGTCATGGTCGGAGGTGCTGCTGGAAACGGCAACAGAGCTTACGCAGAACCAGGAGTTTATACTATGACAGTGCAATACGTTCTATTAGAGGATCAATAGAACAAAACAACATACGCCTATCTTTTGGTAGGCGAAACAAAACTATACAAATAGCATAGCTATCGTGTGGTATATTTATTTAAGGATTGAAAGCGCCGCGAATGCGGCGCTTTTGTTTATTCTTCCTTTAAACGAGCATTTTTCTTCAAAAGCTCAGGGAATTTCTTTTTGAAGCGATTCAGTCTAGGAATGGAAACGTTTCGCACATAACTATTATAAGGATTTCTCACTTCATAGTTCTGATGGTAATCCTCGGCTCTATAGAACTTAGTATGTTTCATAACTTCTGTAGCTATCTTTCCTTTAAAGACATCCTTATTCAATTTCTTAATTGTTTCCTCTATGATCTTCTTCTCCTTATCGGATGAATAAAATGCTATAGATCTATACTGAGTGCCATAATCGGGATGTTGACCATTCACTGTAGTAGGATCATGAGATCCAAAAAATACGTCTACCAAGGTTTGAAAACTTACCTTCTTAGGATTGTAGTACACGGCAACAGTCTCGGCATGGCCTGTTTTCCCCGTTCCTATGGATCTATAAGTAGGATTCTTGGTATGTCCTCCTGCATAACCAGAAACTGCTTCAGATACTCCTTCTACACTCTCGAAAATAGCTTCAACACACCAAAAGCAGCCACTTGCAAAATAGGCAACCTTATCATCCTTTGAAATTGTTTCTTCAACTTTTGAAATTTCCTTGTTATTCTCTACTCCAGAATAACCGCAAGAAACGGCAAAAACACAGGCTAATAAAAAAAGTCCAATTGTCTTAAAATTCTTCATACTCGTCATTATTTTTCTGTTAGTCTCATTCTTTCAGCAATCCCTACAATTGTTTACAACTTTAGCATATTGTTAAGAAACTCGATTGTAAAAACTCAAGTAGAATCTTACTTTTGTTTTGTAAAGATACGGATTAGTTCATGGAGCATTTTATCGTTTCGGCAAGAAAATACAGACCTCAAAATTTCTCAGATGTTGTTGGTCAGCAAGCCATTACAAATACTTTAGAAAATGCCATAAAGAACAATCACCTAGCACAAGCTTTATTGTTTACAGGACCACGTGGAGTTGGTAAGACTTCATGCGCTCGAATTCTTGCAAAAAGAATCAATCAGGAAGATAGTACTTCCGAAGATGAGGATTTTGCCTTTAATATCTTTGAGTTGGATGCGGCTTCTAATAATTCTGTGGATGACATTCGTAGTTTAACAGATCAGGTTAGAATTCCCCCTCAAACAGGAAAGTATAAGGTGTATATTATTGATGAGGTTCATATGCTTTCTCAAGCCGCCTTTAATGCTTTTTTAAAGACCTTAGAAGAGCCTCCTGCACATGCTATCTTTATTTTAGCTACCACAGAAAAACATAAGATCATTCCAACGATCTTATCTCGTTGTCAGATCTTTGATTTCAAACGAATCACCGTTTTAGATGCTAAGAATTATCTTAAAACTATTTGCGAGAAAGAGAATATAACAGCCGAAGATGATGCTTTGCATATCATAGCTCAAAAGGCTGATGGTGCCATGAGAGATGCATTATCTATCTTTGATAGAGTCATTAGTTTTTCCGGTAACAATCTAACAAGAGAGGCGGTAACTCAGAACTTGAATGTACTGGATTATGACACTTATTTTGAAATGACAGACCTACTTATTCAAAATAGAATACCAGAGGTCTTAAACTTCTTTAATAGTATTCTTTCTAAAGGTTTTGAAGGACATCATTTCATTAATGGATTAGCTTCTCATTTTAGAGATCTTCTAGTTGCTAAAGATCAATCTACGATCGAATTATTAGAAGTTGGTGATAACGCCAAGAAAAAGTATTTAGATCAGTCTACTAAGGCTAATATTAAATTCTTGATTCAAGCTATTGATAAGGCCAATGAGTGTGACCTAAATTATAGAGCTTCTAAGAATCAACGCTTATTGGTTGAATTAACATTAATGCAAATTGCCTCTATCACTTTTGATGGAGAAAAAAAAAACTCGGCTAACTACATAATTCCAGCCACCTTTTTTGTTACTACGACTCCAAAACAGAAACAAAAAGAAAGTATTCAATCATCTGCCATTGTTAAGGATATTCCTGTTGAGGCCAAAAAAGTGGATGTTCAAACTGTAGAAAAACCAGTATTAAAAAAGCCTCCAGTTCTCAAAAATGCACAAAGAAGAGCTTCGGCCTTTTCGTTAAAAAGTATACATAAGAAAAAAGAAACCAAGAAAAGAGTTGTCGAAGAAAATTTCGACAATCATCCTAAGGAAAGCTTTGATCAAGGAACTTTGGAATCTACTTGGGAAGCCTATTATAAAAAGCTTCAGAAAAAAGGAGAACGAAGCATCGCTGCTATTCTAGCTGCAGACACTCCCATTTTAAAAGATAATTTTGAGATTGAGTTCACACTTCCCAATAAATTGATGGAAGATCAATTAAAGCAAGGGCGACCGAAATTAATGAAATTTCTTAGAGAGTCTTTGAACAATTACGGGATCACATTGAAGATTATCTTAAATGAAACTGTTGAAAAGAAGTTTGCCTACACTCCTCAAGAGAAGTATAACAAGCTAAAGGAGAAGAATCCTATGATCGAAAAGCTCAAAGATTCTTTTCAGCTAGACCTATAAGTCTACTTTAACTTATTACCAATATAAACCAACTTGCCTTTTTCTGCGGAGAGTCCTTTTGATTCAAATTCAGATAATAAGTAAATGTTGTTGTCCTTAGCAATCATAAATAAAGGAACTGATTCTAATTGATTGTGGATCTTATCTAAAGTGGTTTTATACTCATCATTAGATTTTACAGGAATCTCATAAATATTCGGGTAATCACGAACAGCCTCACTTAAATTGATGTAATCATCTTTGGGAGTAAAGAAGATCTCTTGTTTCTCAAAATTCTGATTCTTCACCTCTTCAGCCGAAGCTACTCTGAAGGCTCCATGCTCTCCAAACTCTTTGGATAGATTGTTCAATGCATACTGATTAACAGCATCACTACCCGTCATAGCAATCAAATAGCCGATGTCATTCAATTCAATATTATCAGAAAGATCATCGTCATAAATATTAAACTCAAAGGCCTCTAAACCTTTCTTAGTGGCAGTTTCAATGAAAGTTTTATTGGAATCGATAAGTACAACTCTTTTTCCAAACTCCTGAAGATAGTTGGCGATCAATCTTGAAGCTTTGGAAGCACCAACAATCAAAATACCGTCTGAATTCTTCAAAAACACACCAATTACCTTAGCGAATAGTCTAGCAGTTGTCGCGTTTAACAGTACCGTTCCTAAAACCACCATAAACACTAAAGGAGTAATATACTCCGCACCTGGCACCTCTT